>CAYVBW010000005.1:10077-43494 GCA_964449995.1 uncultured Pseudomonadales bacterium
TAGCAAATGGATTAACCATCACTATCGCCATTGCTCTTGGATTAGCCTTTGGCAAAGCACTGGAGGATGATGCAAGGTTGATTGTTAGTAAGACGAAAAAACATCTAGGAAAGAAACCAGCTAAAAAATAGTTGATTTGTTAGATTACAAGATCATTATTTTTTTGGTTAAATTGAGAGAGTATTGTAAACATACATCAAGTTGTATCTAGCAGTATATTTGATATAATATTAACTCTGATCTGCTGACAGTGCCTTAGCTAACTAAGTATTCTGTCTAAGTAGAGTAGTTGATATTTTCAACATAGACTCTAGATTATTAAGAATAGTTGGGTGATCAGCCAGCTGGTAGAGAAAAGGCACTATGCAATCTTCTCAAGATGTAAACAACAGTAAGATCTATATTGGCAACTTGCCATATAGTGTTACTGAAGATAAACTTCGAGAACTCTGCGGTGAATTTGGTGAAATTACCTATGCAAAGGTAATTACCGATCGTCGCACAGGCCGCTCTAAAGGCTTTGGTTTTGTTGAATTTGCTTCAGATGAAGCAGCTCAGGCAGCCATTGAAGCCCTTCATGGGAATCCCCTTGAAGATAGAGAGCTGGTGGTAAACATTGCTCGTCCCCAAAAACCAAGAACAGATCGTTCCTATGGTAATAGAGGCGGGTATGGAGACCGTCGATAAACTTAAGTTTATTAAAAACAAAAAATCCCCTATTACAGGGGATTTTTTTATTAAAGTTGTTAAATTTGCTGTTATTTAATATTTTTAATGTATTTCCTTAACTCATCACCATAGCTTTTGTGAGCCAGCATGAATTCTAAGTGAGCCTTCATGTATCTAATTGGGTCTCCAGTCGTCATCCATTCTCCATCAACGACTTTGTAGCGAACCAAACCATTTTTTGCAACCTGATCATTGGCATCTTGTAGCCAAATTTCTCCATCCAAACCTGTAGAATCAGCTTTAAGATAATCAAATATTTGAGGGGTAAGAATATATCTTCCGTATGAAACTAGGTTTGATGGAGCTTTGTCTCTGGCTGGCTTTTCAATCACTGTTTCAACCTCATCATTAGTGCCATCTTTAATTTTAATTACACCATAACGGTCAACTTCCTCCCAGGGCATTTCCTGAACAGCCAATAGTCCATCGCAAGCATGAGCTTCAAACTCTTCAACTAACTGCTTAACTGCGCTCACTTTACTTAAAACCAAATCATCACCCCACATTACCACAAACGGACCATCAGAGACTAAGTCTTTAACAGTTAAAATGGGTCTGCCATTACCATAGGGTAACGCTTCATCTTGTGGCACAATTGTAATTTTTGGTAGCTGAAATATTTGCTCAACCTTATCCCATCTATCAAGTTTAGCTTGGCGTATCATTAAGGTGCGAATTGCAGTAGCTCTGCCGTAAAAATAGTCTTCAAATTTTGTTACTTCTGAAGGCGAAGCCACGATAATTACTTCTTCTATGCCGGCCTGAGCACATTCCTCCACCAAATATTGAATGATGGGTTTATCCACAATGGGTAGCAATTCTTTGGGGAAAGTTTTGGTAATCGGTAGAAAACGAGAACCAAAGCCGGCTGCAGTAATAATAGCTTTATTGATTGAGTTTGACATAAGTTTTAACTATTTTGTAAAGCAATAGCTCTAATTTATCAGGATTGAGGATAAAACTCAATTTTTTAAAAAGTCTAACCTGCAGATATCTTGCTATAATAACTTAATGGTTAAAAAAAGTTGGGCAAAAATTAAAAGAAAGCCTATTGGTTTGATCGTTACTATGGCTATAGCATTTTCCCTGGTTGCTTTTGCTGTAGGATTAGAAGTTGGATCTGGTACAATTTCCTCCTTTTTCACTCAAGAAAATGATTTAGAAAAAATATCTATTCTCTCAAAAACCCAACAAAAGGCTAAAACTGCACTAGCCGAACTTTTAGGTAAAAAAATAGAACCACAACAGGCTGACAATTTAGGTATTTCCAATCCAGATTGCGATGAGCTAGAGTCACTCAAAAAAGCTAAACAATGCACCTATCTAGTTATGACAAACCTAGGCCATGGCTCTGCTTTTGCCATTAGTGATAATTTTTTAATTACCAACAAGCACGTTGTGGAGGATGCATTGCAAATTTATACCATCATTGATCAGAAAGAAGTTGAGCTATTTTTGTGGAATTTTGCTAAAGACTCTGATTTAGCTGTTTTGAGATCTGATCAAAAGTTAAGCAGTTGTAATTGGGCCGATAGTGATCAAATTTTGTTAGCTGAAACCCTACACGCAGTGGGTTGGCCTAATACTCCAGAGGGAGAATCATCTGTTACACGAGGAATTTTTTCACGTTTGGTTAAAACCAACCAAGGAGTGGTTTTTATCCAAACTGATACTGCTATAAATCCAGGCAACTCTGGAGGACCATTGGTGAGCAGTTGTGGTGTAATAGGAGTTAACACAGCTAAAATTTCATGGTCGGAAAATAACGTTCCTGCTGAAGGATTTAGTTTTGCAATTACTAGTAATTATGCTCAACAAGTTGCAAGCGAGTTAATTATTTCTGGCTTTAGGCATGATTTACCAGTTAGAGATATTAAGCCAGTAGAGTACGGTTTTGTAAAAGAGCAGCCGCCTGATAAACAACCTCAAACCCAATATATCTTAACTGAAGAAAGTCGCAACAATTGGCTGAAAGCAAAAGATGTAACTAACGAAATGAGCCGTTATTGGCAGGATCAAGCTGGAGATGTAGCTTTAAATAAGCTTGAAGAATTAAAAGATTTAATTGCACGTATGCAAGCTGTGCTTAATATTGTTTTGCCAAAAATTGAAGCACAAAAACCTTTAACAGCCGCAGAAAATGACCTTTTATCAAGTTGGATTGAGATGTATCAAAAAGCAGTTGGACTAGAGGGAGAGTTGCACAATAGGGATTACTCTCAAGGATATGCTCATCTGCAGTGCGTTGGCAATTCATGTGCTCTAGTTAGTGGTAGAGGGCAAGACCAGTGTTCGCGAGCACAAGATTGCGCTCCGCAATTTCATTATCGTTGCCAGGGTATGACTTGCGTTGTAGTGGAAGGAGAGGGGGAGCATCAATGCACATCTCACGATGATTGCTATCACTATATTTGCCAGAATAAAGCTTGTGTGAAAGTTGAAGGGGATGGCTCTGACCAATGTTATTTTGATTGGCAGTGTCAATAGCAAGTAATTTAAATTGCTACTTAATTTATTGGTAATTCTAGCGTTACAATAGATTGTTAAAAATTTGTTAACAAATTTAGTTGGAAAGAATTTTTATGGATTTACAGACTCTATTTTATCCAAAATCAATAGCAATCATAGGTGCTTCAAGTAGAGAAAAAACTGTTGGCAATGATGTGGTAAAAAATTTGGTTAAGCAAGGGTATGAGGGTAAAATTTTACCCATAAATCCAAAAATTACAGAGCTTTATGGTTTAGAAGTTTATGCTGATATCAGTGATGTTAACCAAGAAATAGATTTGGTGATTGTTGCTATCCCAGCTGCGATTGTTTCTGAAAATTTAAAAAAGGCAGCTAAAAAGGGAGCAAAAGCCGCAGCGGTTATTTCTGCAGGATTTAAAGAAGTTGGCGAGATTGAGCTTGAAAAAGAACTTCAAAAAGTTTGCCAGGAAAATAACATTACTTTGATTGGTCCTAATTGTTTAGGGGTTATTAATCCAGAAATTAAGATGAACGCCTCTTTTGCTCATGTAATGCCTCGTTTGGGTTCAGTGGCTTTTATTTCTCAAAGCGGAGCTTTGTGTACTGCTGTTTTAGATTACGCCCAAGAACTTAAGATTGGGTTTTCCAAATTTTTAAGCATAGGTAATAAAGCAGCAGTTGATGAACTCAAATTAATAAAATATTTAGCTCAAGACGAACAAACAAAAGTCATTTTGGTTTATAGTGAAGAAATGGCTGATGCCCCAGCTTTTATTAAAACTTTAAAAGAGATAAATAAAGGACCTAATCCAAAGCCAGTAATTGTTTTAAAATCAGGCAGGACAGAGGCCGGGGCCAGTGCTATCGCCTCTCACACTGGATCTCTAGCTGGTGGAGACAATGCTTATCAAGCCTTATTTGATCAAGCTGGAATAATCAGAGCTGGCAGCATTCAGGAGTTATTTGATTTAGCTCAAGTTTTTTCTCGCAGCAAACTCACTTCTTTGAAAAATACAGCTATTATTACTAATGCTGGTGGGCCTGGAGTTTTAACCACTGATGAACTGACTGCCAATGGTTTGCAGTTGGCTAAGGTATCCGCAGCAACAGAAAAAAAGCTGAAAGATTTTTTGCCACCGGCAGCAAGTGTGAGTAATCCGATTGATGTTTTAGGCGATGCTCAGGCAGATCGTTATCAGTTTGTTTTAAAAGAGCTTGTTGAGGATCAAGCAGTTGATTCGATCATACTGATTTTAACACCTCAATCAATGACTCAGATAGAAAAAACAGCCCAGGTCATAATTGATGCTAAAAAAGATACTGATAAACCGATTGTGGCAAGTTTTATGGGTGCAGAAACTGTTAAACCAGGGATGAATTTGATGAATCAAGCAGGTGTTGCTACCACAACTTTTCCTGAACCTGGAGCAAAAAGCTTATCTGCTTTAGCCAAGTTTGTAAGTTGGCATAGTCAGAAAACTGATCAACTATTGTTTTTTGACGATGTTGATCGAGATAGAGTCAGGCAGATTTTTGATCAAGCTAGGACTGCTAATAAAACTTCATTTCCTGAGGCAGAGGCTTTGGAAATTATGAAAGCTTATAACTTTCCTATTTTATTACATCAGGTGGCAAAAAGTTCAAGTCAAGCTTTGGATATAGCCAAGCAAATTGGAGGTAAATTGGCCATGAAAATAGTTTCTCAGGACATTTTGCATAAAAGTGATGTCGGTGGAGTAATGTTAAATGTTTCATCTGATGATGTTGTTGTTAAATACAATGAAATGATGTCAGAGGTTGCCAACAATCAGCCTGAGGCAAAGTTAGAGGGAGTGCTATTGATGGAGATGGCGCCACAAGATGGAATTGAGGTGGTGATGGGCGTTAATAAAGTTCCGGGTTTGGGCAGCATGATTATGTTTGGATTGGGTGGAGTTTATGTGGAATTGCTTAAAGATGTTAAGTTTGCCTTTGCTCCTCTAACAAATTGTGAAGCTTTATCAATGATTTCTGGCTTAAAAACTTCACAATTATTTGAAGGCTATCGCGGTCAAGAGCCACGCGACAAAGAAAAAATAATTGAATGTATTGGTCGTTTATCGCAGCTTGTTTCTGATTTTCCAGAAATCAAGGAACTTGATATTAATCCCTTACTTTCTCTGCCCCAGGGGAAGGGCGCTAAGGTTTTAGATGCAAGGATTATTATCGAGTAATGTTTTATAATTGCCAAATAGTTTTTGAAATCTTCAGGCTATAATATAAATAATAACCATGTCAAAAGCGATTTATTCTTTTTCTGGTGATCCTATTACTTATGGTCATATTGATATTATTAAAAGAGCAGCCAATGTTTTTGATCAGCTGGTGGTTGCGATTGGAGTTAATGCTAAGAAGAAATACCTCTTTAATCTTAAAGAAAGACTTCAATTAACCAAAGATGCTTTGTTTGGTTTATCTAACGTTGAGGTGGTGTCTTTTAGTGGTTTGTTAGTTGACTTTGCTTATGAAATTAATGCTGATGCAATAGTCAAAGGAGTTAGAAACCCTGCTGATTTTGAGTATGAAAACAGCTTGTTTAAAATGGGGCAATCTCAGGAGATAAATATCGACACTTTTATCCTAATTGCTAAATCTGAGCTAGAGCATGTTAGTTCTACTAATGTTAAACAAATTCAACAAGAGCAGGGACTAATTCATGATTATGTTCCCCTGAATGTTAAGCAAGCCCTAGAAGCAAAGATGAGCCAGCAGTTTATTTTATCTATTAGTGGTGAGATTGGCTCTGGTAAAACATATATTAGTAACAAGTTTGTTAAGTTAGCTAATAAAAGAAAAATTCCTATTCATCATATTGATCTGGATCACATTGCGCACCAGATTTATCAAGACTTGCCTCAACCTAGATATAAGCATATAAGAGAGGTTATTGCCCAAACCTTCGGTCCTCAAGTGAAAAATAAAAATGGTAGCATTAATCGTAAAGTTTTAGGAGAGATAGTTTTTGAGGATCACAAAAAGCTTCAGTTGCTCAATTCCATTATGCAACAGCCCTTGCTGGTAAGGATTAGAAGAGAATTATATGGTAAGAAAGGACTCATTTTATTAAATGCAGCACTAATTGTTGAGGCTGGGATGACTCATTTGTCCAACAATAATGTCTATGTTGTTAAAACAGATAAAAAATCCCAAAAAAAACGATTGTTAAAAAGAGATTTATCAGAAGATCAGATTCAAAGAAGATTAGAAAGTCAGTATACTTTTTCGCAGAAAAAAGCTTTTTTACAAAAAGTAATTCAGCGAGATAATTTTGGCCAAATGTGGATAGTTGATAATTCAAAATCTACCAACAGCAGTTCTTATGAAAAAGAATTTAGCAAGATTATTTCTTATTTTAATTTAGATTAAATGTTAGCTTTTATTTTTTGGGAGAGGTTTTGCGTTTTTCAATTTTGTTAAGGGAATACACAATGCGTTCATGCAGATTAATATTTTTTACTCTGGCAAATCTAATTATAGCTACTAAAATGTCGCCCAATTCCTGCTCATAGGTTTCATCTAATTGTGCTGCAATATTGGATTTTTTTCTACCATGCTCCGCCAAGTAAGCTCTGGCCATTTCCCCTATTTCCTCTACTAAGCTTAAAATAAGCATTGAACCGTATTCTTTGGAATATCTCTTCCCTTTGTCAATCTTATCCAACTTATTAAAATAGATATTAAAGGGAGTATTATAAATATTGTTTCTTTTAGGTTTACTTTGATTAGTTTTTTTTGTCATAGTTTGGGTATTATAACTTGAGAAGTTAGCTCTTGTAAGTATTGCAGCAAAAACTATCAGCTATTATCTTGTTGACAAGTTCAATACAATAAGATTGGAGGTTGCTGAGTTGTTTGATGTTTAATATGATTCTATATATCAATATGTATCAAAAATGTCTCAAGTAAATCAAATTAAAGATTCTGTCAATATTCTTGACGAAATTGGTCAAAGACTAGATTTAAAGAGGGCTGGTTCCAGCTATAAAGCTTTGTGTCCATTTCATTCAGAAAAATCTCCTAGCTTTTTTGTTAATCCTCAAATTCAGCGCTATAAGTGTTTTGGCTGCGGAGCCAGCGGTGATGTTATAGAATTTTTAGAGCAATACGAGGGTATGACTTTTTTGGAAGCCTTGCAATATTTAGCTGATAAAACTGGCATTAAACTCAAGCAATTTAATAGAACTAAAGATGATGAGGTAAGAGAGCAGTTGTTGGAAATTTTACAGCTGGCCAGCAGATACTATGGCTATTTACTTAACGAGCATCGGCTTGGGAAGGACGCCAGATTGTATTTAAAAAAAAGAGGAGTTAATCAGTCCTCAATAGAGCTTTTTAAGATTGGCTATGCTCCACCGGCTTGGGATGGGTTAGTTAATTATTTAACCAAGAAAAAAAAGTTTCAGCCCTCATTAGTTGAAAAAACAGGACTTTTAATCCGCAATAACTCTGGTCGCTATTATGATCGCTTTAGAAATAGAATAGTTTTTCCTCTCAAAAATCACCGGGGACAAATGATTGGTTTTTCTGGTCGAATTCTTGAATCTAAAAAAAATAGTCAAAGACAGCAGCCCAAATATATTAATACCCCCGAAACACAACTGTATCATAAATCTCAAACTCTTTACGGTTTTAGTGAACTCTTTCAACAGATTAGAAAAAAAAGAGAGGTAATTGTGGCTGAAGGAGAGTTTGACGTAATTTCATCACACCAAGTTCATGTCAGTAATATTGTAGCTATCAAGGGCTCAGCCTTAACTAAAGATCAGGTAAAAATGCTTTCTAGAGTAGCTGATAAAATTTTGCTTTGCCTAGACTCAGATGAGGCAGGGATAAAAGCTACTAAAAGAGCTATTGATGTTGCCAAAGATTTAAATATGGATTTAAGGGTGATTGATTTGTCAGACATAGCTTCAGGAAGATTTCAGGACGCGGATGAATTGATTCGATCTCAACCAAAGTTGTGGAAAAAAGCTGTTAAAAACTCTATTTCAGTTTATGATTTTTTGATTGATGTGTCTTTTGAGCAAAATGATCCCGACAGTGCCATTGGTCGAAGAAAAATTATTGATGAGCTAGCTTTAATATTAAACAAAATTGATCATCAAGTTGAGAAAGATTTTTATTTGAAAAAATTGGCAGAAAGATTACAGGTTTCAGCCTCCATTCTACAGGAAGATATTAATCGCTTTGGTCAACAATCTACCAGAAAAACTTATCAAAATAAAACAAAGCAGTCTACCAAACAAGATCAGCTAGATCCATTAAAGAAATTAGAAGATTATCTGTTGTTTTTGTTGATTAATAGTGCTGATGAATCGGTTGTAGATAAGGCAGGCCAGTTAAGTAAATTGGGATTAAAAAATCCTCAGGCTCATCAAATTTTGTCTAGGCTTATTGATACTAAAGGCGACTATCAACTTGAAAAATTTGCTGGATCTTTAGCTGAGGATTTAAAGGCAGCCCTGATGGAATGGCAGCATCCTGATTTTATAAAAAATATGGATGATTTTAATTTAGAAAATGAATGGGCTAAATCATTAAATAAATATCAAAATATGTTGATCAAAGATAAAATTAACCTACACAATCAGGAGCTGGCTACTCTAGAAAAAAAACAGCCAAAAACTGACCAAGATAACAAGAAGATAGAAGCTTTGCTGAACCAAATTGCTCAGCTGCAAGCTCAGCATAAGTCTTGAAAAATTTTAATTTTGAAATCTGACAAAAAGCAGTTATTATATAATGACTCTTTTGTAAATTTTATAAATATTCAATTAAACAAGGAGAGATTATGGCCTCTAAACAAGAAACAATAAATTATTTAGTTGACGAGGAATTTGAACAAACGATAAAAGATGCAGACAAGCCTGTGTTTGTTGATTTTTATGCTGACTGGTGTGGTCCCTGCAAAATGGCTGCTCCTATAATTGAAAAATTGGCGCAAAAGTATGATGATAAAGTTAGTTTTTACAAACTTAATGTAGATGAAAATCAAACAGTCCCTTCAAAGTATGGAGTGATGAGTATCCCAGCAGTTTTTATTTTTGAATATAAAGATGGTGAAATTAAAGTAGTAGCTAATCAAATTGGATTTGCTGGAGAAAGTGCCTACCAAGAGATGTTAGACAGGGTTATTAAATAGACATCAAAACAATATTTTGCCTATAATAAAAAATTGATGAAAAAAATTGAGTTAGCTATTATCGGATCTGGGCCAGCAGGCTATAGTGCAGCAATTTATGCTAGTAGGGCATTGTTAAACCCACATCTTTTTAGTGGAACAGAGGTTGGTGGTCAACTTATGTATACTACTGAAGTTGAAAATTTTCCTGGCTTCCCTGAAGGGATCATGGGCCCTCAATTGATGCAAAATTTCGCAGATCAGGCTCAAAAGTTTGGCACAAAGATAGTTTTTGAGACTGTAACTGCAGTTGATTTTTCTCTCAACCCTTTTAAAATTTGGACAGAATTTCCAAATACAGAAATTAGAAAAAAGTTCGAGACCTCATCTCCTAGCGAATATGCCACGATAGCAGACCAAATTAAAAAAACCGATCCCTCATTTGTTGCCAAAGCAGTTATTATCAGCACTGGAGCAAAGGCTATGAGATTAGATCTTGAAGGAGAGCAACGTTTAATGGGAAGGGGGATTAGTACCTGTGCAGTTTGTGATGCGGCTTTTTTTAAGAATAAAAAGGTTTATGTTGTGGGAGGAGGAGATAGTGCTATGGAGGATGCTCTGGCTTTAGCTAAATTTACAGATCAAGTTTCGATAATTCATCGCCGTGATAGTTTTAGGGCCAGTAAAATTATGCAGCAGCGGATTTTTGATAACAAAAAAATTCAAGTTTTGTGGAATAGTGAAGTTACAGGACTAAAGGGAGAACAAAAACTGGAGCAAATTGAGATTAAAATAAAGGGTGAAACTCAAAATTTACCAGCTGATGGATTATTCTTAGCTATTGGTCATAAGCCAGTAACCCATATTTTTCAAAATGAAATCTTGTTGGACAACAATGGGTATGCTATTACTGCCCAAAGTAACAGTCTTCAGGGACTAGAGCTAGCAAGGAAAAGGATTGACAAGAAGGGTTTAGTTGAGTTACCAACCATGACTTCTGTTGAAGGAGTTTTTGCAGCTGGAGACGTTGTTGACTTGCGCTATAGACAAGCTATTACAGCAGCTGGGATGGGTGCAGCAGCTACTTTGGATGCTGAAGCTTGGCTAAATGAGTAAAATTCTATAAACTTATTTATTCTTTGTGAGTGCTGGCCACTCGTTTTTCATAAATAATTCGATTTCTGATCTTAATTTAGGTTCCTGGCTGGCAAGGGTTAGATTTGCTTTAAGCCAGGTTAAGGGCTCTCCTGAATTTAAATAACAGCATCCTGCATTATTAACAACCACTTTATTTTTTTGAGCCAATTTAAGCACAACGTCTGTAATGTAGTACTCCTGATTGGAAGGATTAGGCCGTTGTTGGTCAATTAGGCTAAAAATTTCTGGGGTTAAGATGTATTTACTAACATTTGCCAAATTACTTTTAGCCTCTCCTGGTCTTGGTTTTTCAACAAAGGCTGTTAAATAATGAAAGCCATTGTCTTGTTTAACTTCTGCAGTGCCATAACGATGCAATTCCTCCCAAGGCAGCTCAATACAAGTAATGGCTGCTTTTGCATGTGATTTTTGATAAAGCTCAATTAATTCCTGAACTAAGTTATGTTCTTTTTCAGGATAAAAAATAAAATCATCACCGGTGAGGTATAAAAAGGCCTCTTCATCTTTTACATAATCCTGAGCCAATTTTATAGGGATTGAGGTTCCATAAGGGTCCTGATCGTCTTGTTTTACAAAAATAAAGTTAGCTTTGGTGTGCAGGTTGTTGATCTGCTGATAAAGTTCTGTTTTATTTGTGCGATTAAGATATTTTTCAAGCCTTTTGTTTTCTCGATAATAGTGGAGAGGCTGGTAGTTATGTTTATTCATAATGATGATAATATCTCTCACCCCAGCTTTAATACAATCTTCCACTACGTAATCAATGGTTGGCCGATTTAAAATCGGTAACATTTCTTTTTGAATAGTTTTAGAAATGGGTAAAAACCTGGCCCCAAAACCAGCACAAGTGATAACAGCCTTATTTATTTTCATAAATATAGTTTAAAAACTATCAATCTAGGTAAATAATTATAATGGTTAATAAAATAAAAACGCAAACAGTGGTTAACAAAGTTTTGTCATTGATTAAGACTTTTTCAGGGGACTCGCCTTTATCTTCTTCATATACCAAAATTAGATATCTCATTACTCCGAAAATTACTAGGGGAATAGTAAGCATGAGTAATTTTTGAGACTGAAGGGTTCTGGGCAAAAGTACGTAGAGCTGAGGAAATCTTTCAAAAGCTGGTTGTAATTTGCTAGGTTCTGTTTGAAAAGTGAAAAGAGCATAAGTTAGCCAGGTGGCATTTGCAAACATGCTTGTGTAAACGTCAAGCATTCTTTGATTATAAAGGCCAAGGGTTTTTCTAGTTGAAGAAGAAAGTTGTTCTTTAAGTAAAGTTCTTTCACTTTGTCTTTTCCCTACTGCTAAAAATAAAGAAGCTGAAATGACTGTCAGCAAAAACCAGACACTCATGTGTAAGTTAACCACGACTGCTCCGGCGTAAATTCTAATTAAAAATCCTGCAGCGATTACTAGAATGTCGAAAATGGGGATATGCTTAAGCTTAAAGGAGTAGGCTAGTTGCAAGAGTATGTAGGTAATAATTAATAGTCTAAAAAAGAAGGAAAAATAGAAAGATAAAAATAAAGCTAAAAATATACCAATAAATGCTGTAAATAAGGCAATGGGTGTGGGTAATTTTCCAGAAGCAATGGGACGAGACTGCTTAAGAGGATGTTTGCTGTCTGAATTTTTGTCAACAATATCATTAATCAAATAGATGCTAGAGGTGGCAATTGAAAAAACCACAAAGGCAATTGTAACAGTTACAAAATAAGCTGGAGCATCAACAGGATTGTAAAAAAGGAAGCCGGAAAAAACCAAAGGTGCAAAAAGGGCTAAATTTTTAATCCATTGCAAGGGTCTGATGCTAATAAACAGCAGGTATGGTATGGACCGGGATTCATTTGGTTTCATTTTGCTGATAATTGTAATTTTCTAAATAATGTGATGCTTATATGTGATTCTAACAGCTTTTTACAGCAGATAGTAGAGATTTGGCTCTTAAAAAAGTAGATACCAAAAGTTTCAATTCTGAAAATGAGGCGAAAAAATCTGGATTTTTATTTAAATATTGAAAGATTTTTGTTGAGCCCGCTTGATTCTGGACCAGGTTTGAATAATAAAAACTAACAAAAAGCTAAACACAAGAGCTATTATTTTGCCAAGTGTACTAAAGTTTAGTGCTAAAATTCCTAAAACTAAACTACTTAATGCATAAAAAATGGCCACTTTTTGTCTACTCCAACCAAAAGTGTCAAGAAGCTGATGGTGTAGATGGCCTCTATCTCCCCAAATTGGTGATTTTTTACTAATGATTCTACGCGCGATAGTATAGAGTGCATCAGCAGTGGGTATTGCCAAAACCATTAGTGTAGTTGCTATTTTTGCTCCGGATAAAATAGCCAAAACTGCCAGAAAGAAACCAGCGAGCGAACCTCCTCCATACCCAGGCATAATTTTTTGAGGATACCAGTTAAAAATTAGCAAGCCTGTAAAGGCCCCTGCTAGTAAAAAGCTCATTAAGGCATTGTTAAATTCTGTTGGATCTGCGCTAAAAAAATTTCTACCAATTAACCCAATGACAATAAAGGCTACAACTGAAAATGCCGGTAGTTGGCCGTCAACGCCTTTAGACCAGTTAACAATATTCATATTCCAAAGGATAAAAAATAAAGCAAAAATATCAGCTATAACCCAAATTGTTCTAGTTTGGTTAAATAAATTTAGGATAATGGTGGGTTCATTAAGATGAATTACACCAGGGCCGAAAGGATTGCTGACAAACGCTATTCCTATTCCTGAACCAACTACAATTAAGCCGGCAGCTAGTCCCGCTATTAGTCTTATATAAGGATGAAGATCTAAGATATCATCTAAAACCCCAACTATAGTTAAAAATAGAGCAGCTATCGTTAGGGCAATCAAATATTTGTCGATTTGTAAAAACAATAAGCTGCCAATCAAAAAGCTGATAAATATTGGAATACCTCCACCCCTTGGAGTAGGGGTCTGATGAGTTTTTTTAATGTGCCTATTTTTGTTGGGGTCATCCAACCAGTTCTGCTGTCTATATAAATAAATCACTAAAGGGGTTATTAGACAGGAGATGATTAAGCCGATGAAAAAAATTAATGGCAAGGACATAATTAGAATGGCTTGAAGACAACTAAAACATTTCTGAGAGTTATCATTAATAAAACTGTTTGTAAAACCAAGTCAGAATAGGTAAATAGTTTGATTACAAGTTCCTGTGAGTTATTAATTAATTTTAAAGATTGGATATGAATGACATTAATAAGTAAAGAAATAGCTGGTAGTAAAAAAAGCCATGACTTAACCACCAAGTGCTTTCTAGGGTCTGCTAATGAGTGAAAAAGAGGCACTACCGGCTGAATAAAGGGATAGGCCACTGCCACAATCAGAAGAATTATAAGATTAATAACTAGGCAGGCATAAATAATAGATAAAACATATTTAGGTCCAAGCTTAATGACAACTCTTCTTTTTTTGTGTGGATTATCTGGCATGGTTAGCTGGACACTTCCTAATGAATTTTATTCAGTTACCTGGATTTTCTCGTTTGTAGAGAGTCATGTGGTCGTAATTGTAGTTTGGAGAATAGTTTGCTTCTAGATAATTATAAAATTCAGGAAAGCTAGGAGCATTATTCATAACTACAATAAACTTAGGCTCTGCCTGAGTTACTGCCTGAAGGGTTTCTTCATAAGCATTCATGTCTGTGATGTGAAATGAAACAGTATAACGGCCCACAGGGATAGTTTCTGAGAGAGCATATAGCATGGGATTAGTTCCCCAAATAAATAACCTTTTTTCATTTGTATTTTGAATAAATTCTGTCAGTTGATAATTATCGCTCATTAACCAATTAAATTTAGAAAAGTATTCTTCTTGCGTTAGTTCACCCTTTATAAATTTAAAGTAATTTACATAATATTTTTTTGTAGGATAAAGACGAAAGTCTAGACTTATCAAAATTAAGGCACTACCGGCAATAATGGTTGCTCCTAGAGCCAAAGACCAGAGCGTTTGTTTTAATAATTTTTTATTTTTAAAACCTGCTATTAGGTCTTCTGTCATTGTTGTGAGCAAAAAGGACAAAGGCAGGATTGCTTGGATAAAATAGTGAGCATATGGTCGATTTGACAGCAATACTGCATACATTGCCAAGCTAGTCCAGCCCAAGAAAAACTTTAGCTTTAAGCTTAAGTTTTTAAATAAAGTTAAGGCTACCAATATTAAAGCTAAAACCAAGGTTTTTCCCTGGAGGGTAAATAAAAAGTTTATCAACTGGCTTGCGAAGTTTACTTGCCAGGATTGTGTGTAGTGCAAATTATACAAAAGGCCATATTCCAAATAATCAGCTCCTGACGATAAGCCTGTAAAGTAAACAATGGATAGAATAATCATCATTCCAACTCCAGCTAAAAGAGGCAGCCATCTGTTAAATAAGCTTTTAAACATTGCTATCTTTTTATTCAGATCTATACGACTGGTTTGTAAAAGTTTTCCAGTGACAGCAAACCAAGGAATCAACATTATTGCGGCCAGATCCAACAATGCTGGAACTTTAGTTAATATGGCTAAGCCAAAAAAAGCTCCTCCCGCAAAAATCAATGATTTATTAGCCTTCACCTTTGTTTTCTCTGTTTTCTTTTTGTTAATCACTTTATCTAGATATTCAGATTTGCTAAGAAGCCAGAGACCTGCCAAGACAAAACCCAGTACAAAAAGCTCTCCATTAGGGATGTTACCCTCAAACCACGGTAAGGTAGTAAAAATAACAAAAATTAATAGACTTAACCAAGTTAAATATTTGTTTTTGAAAAATTTGCGACTTAGAGAATAAAAGAAGGCTGTTGAAATAATCATCCAAAAAAGCAGTAAAACTCTAAAGTAGAATTGATTTGGGACTGTTGCTAAATAGTAAATAATAGGTGTTTTGTGATCTATTATTTCTGAGTAAAGTTGTTGGCCGCTGCGAATGCTTTGTCCCACGGTTAAATAGATACCCTCATCACCATACCAATATGGTTCAAAAAAGTTAGGAACTCTCAGGATTACAAGTAAAATAAGGAAAAACCATAAAGTGGTATGGCTGTCTAAGAATTTATCTATTTTAATTAGAAATTTTTTCATAAATTCATTTTACTGATAAAAATAAACAGATGACAGTATGAGTTTTAATGGAAAGATAATTGATAACTTTATTAAACTTTTTTAGTTACTTTATATTCAATATATTTGCCTAGCATTAGTCTGGTGTGGGCATCTATACCAGGTAAAGCTAAGAAAAAGAAGCCAACAATAGGCATCAAAATAAATTCTAGAGGTTGGAGTATACGCAGTACCAAAGCTTTCTTTTTTTGTCTTGGTGGTCTGTTTAGTCCATCAAGAAGAATCACTGAAAATAAACCTATTAGTGATATTGTTAGGAGTGCTGATGTTACTTGGGGTAATGTTTTTCCTATCATGGTACGGTTGAAATCAGGGTTGAGCAGGGGTGGTAAAAAGGCTGAAATGGTAATGGCAAACCAGTTAACAGGCCATAAAAAATGATCTTCTACAAGCTTGATAACCCTAATGGTTTTGTCCCAAAAAGGGGCGTCTGAGAGAATATATTGCCTAACTACATAACTCACATCACTCACACCCCATGCCCAGCGTTTTAATTGTTCGTATTGGTTTTTAATGGTTTCGATGAAATTTTCTCCTGCTGCAGCATCAGCATAAATTGGCAGAAAGATTGGTCTTACCTTGAAGTTGCCCTTTTTTGCAAAATAGGATTTAAAAAAGAAGCGATAATCTTCAGGTATTACGTCAGTATCCCAATATCCTATTTCTATTACATGTTTTAAACTTGATGAATAGGTTGAGAAATTAATTAAGCGATCTGTTCTCATTAAAATGTATCTTTGAATAACATTAAAACTAGAAGCAACAACTCTAATGGGGGCAGGTACTTCCCAAATGTTATTATAAAAAGTTACTGCACCTTGCCAGACTAAGTTATAGCGTTGATGCTTATTTTTTAAAAATTCATAGGTTAAATAAGCAAAGTAGTGGTGATGAAAAGCAGCGTCGGCATCTTCACTAGTAATGGTGGTTAAATTAACATCAAACCCAGCGTCATCAATTAATTTTTTCTTAACAACTTTAGCAGCCCAGGAAGTATTGGAAGATTTTCCTGCCACCTCAGTGTCAATATCAGGATGAAATGTTGTCCAAAAGTGTCCAAATTGACCTTGAAACTTTTTTGTTAATTGTTTTGCTTTTTTTTGTGCACCTGCACCCTCTCTCTCCTCAAAAGATATTATGATATGCAGATTTTTTTTAGATATTGATTGATCAATTAGTGCCTGGATGGTTCTTTGCAAAATATAAAGAGGCTCCTTATATGTGGGAATAATGATAATATGATGAACTTTATCCCAATTATCAGGGAAATTTTTTTTAATATCATCAATCCAGTTAAAGCGGGAAGCTGCCCTAATTCTTAAATGGGCAGCGGTAGTGAAAACTGCTAGGATTATTGAACGATAAAGCCAATAAACTGCAAAAATAATCACATAGTAGGCGACAAAGATGGGAAATAAAAATGATCCCCAAATTGGAAACAGTATTAGAGACCAAGAAAATAGACCAGGTAAAATTTCCAACCCCCTTTTAGTTCTAATAGGATGTCGCTGAAAATATTTTTTAATCATAGTTGGCGGTTAGATTTCAAAAAATTTATAGCTGTTAGCAAGAATCTGTTTTAAGTTTTTATTAAATTTGTCTTGGATATATTGTGCTGTTTTTGTAATCATATAGGGTTGGTTGATTTGTCCAATAAATTCTTGTGGTGGCAAAAAAGGAGCATCTGTTTCTATTAAGAGTTTATCTTGCGGAACTAATTTTATCAGGTTATGTAAATTTCCTGAAGTATAGGTGATGTTGCCAGCAAATGAAACATAAGCATTAAGTTTCAGCATCTTTTTTAGGTGAGTTACTGTTCCCGACACACAATGCAAAACTAGAGGTTTTTTAAACTGGTAATTAGCCCTGATAATTTTCAAGAGATCATCATAGGCTTGGTCGCCTTTATCGCGTGAATGAATTATAAGAGGTTTTTCAAGAGTATTAGCTAAATTTATATGCTTAATAAACAATTCTTTTTGGGCTACAATTTTTCGTTTCAGATTTGGTTTAGATAGGTGAAAGTAGTCTAAGCCTGTTTCTCCAATTCCCACTACTTCTTTTTTAGAAGCTAGCTTAGTAATTACATCAAAATCATTTTTTAGTGCTTGACTATTTTTGTTAGCATTTGAGGGGTGGATGCCAACACTAGCATATAAACTATTTTCTTCTTGAGCGATTTTTACTGCCCTTTGACTCGAGATGACATCTGCTGCTGCAACCAGACTTGCACTAACTCCTGACTGCTGGGCCTTTTGCCAATGATCTTTCCAGGTTAAATTTTTAAGTTGTCTCATTTGTTGAGGGGAAAAATATTTACTTTTACCAGAATACAATGGCTCTAAATTATAATGACAATGGGTATCAAAAATTTTCATAACAAGAAAGATAACTAACTCACTCTAGGAAAAATTGGCTCAAGGGCATTTATTTTACCTTGAAAGTGTTTTGAGATATGCAGAGCCGTATTGGGCATGAAGGGCTTTAAATGAAAGGCTGTTTTAAGGATTTTAAAAATAGCTACATTAAGAATATCTATTTTTTCCTGACTTTCCAATTCCCAAGGCTTTTTTTGACTTAAATATAAATCTATTTCTTTAACTTCCCTTATTATCCAATCAATAGCTAAAGTTAGCTGATAATTATCCATGAGTGATTTGAATTTGGGATCAAAGGCTAACTCTTGGGTTAAGGCAAAGTTTATTTTTTCAGTTTCACTCATTTTGGCAACTCTAGAGCATACGTTGCCCAAACTATTAGCCAGTTGAGCTTGGTAAATTTGGTCAAATTTTTTCCAACTAACATCAATGTCGTTGCCAAAAGAACCCAGTGAGATTAATAAAAATCTAGTCGCTTCTTGACCATACTTATCAACCAGGTGTTGTGGTTCGATTACATTTCCCAAAGATTTGCTCATTTTTTGACCTTGAACGCTGATAAATCCATCAATTAAAATCTTTGTTGAATTAGGTAAGCCGACTGACATTAGCATAGCTTGCCACATTGCAGCTTGTTGTCTCAAATTATCCTTTCCTGCTAATTGAATTCCAGGCCAATATTTTTGAACTTTTTCAGTTTTGTTGGGCCAGTCTAGGGCAGAGATGTAGCTCACCAAGGCATCAAACCAGACATACATTACATGTTTCTGGTCATTGGGAACCTCAATACCCCAGGGCATTTTTTCTTTGAGGCGCGAAATACTAAAGTCCTTTAATCCTTGTTTGACAAAAGATTTAATTTCAGCCATTTTACTTTCTGGCTCAACAAGCCTAGGATTTTTTTGATAGAGGTCTAATAATGACTGTTGGTATTTAGAAAATTTAAAAAAATAATTTACTTCTTTTCGGATTTCAATTTTTAAGTTTGGATGAAAGGGACAACGGCCCTCAACCAGTTCACTGTTAGTTTTTTCTAGCTCACAGCCTACACAGTATTTAACTTCATAGTCGGCTTGATAAATATCATTGTTAACAGCTGATCTTTTCCAAAATTCTTGAGCTGCTCGTACATGCTTGGCATCAGTGGTTCTTACAAAACTATTCCAGCTAAGATTGAGCAAAGTTTTTAATGATTGAAATTTTTGAGAATATTGATCACAGTATTCTTGAGGAGATATTCCGACTTCTTGCGATTTTTGATAAATTTTTTGGCCGTGTTCATCAGTCCCAGTATTAAAAAACACATCTTTGCCCAATTGTCTTTGATAGCGTGCAATAACATCTGCCTCTACTATTTCTTTGGCGAAACCAATATGCGGTTGAGCATTTACATAGGGTAAAGTAGTGGTTAAGTAAAATGTCTTATTCTTCATAATGGGCATATTATTATAACCCCAAACCATAAACTAAGTCTTGTTGGGTCTTAAAATTTTGCCTTTATTAAACTAATGATGGTTTCTATGAAAAAAAGAGGGGCTACAATAAAAAAAACAATTTTGAGGGGAATCTCAGTTTGCTGTAAATGTAAAAATAAGAAAATTAACATTAACAGGGATATTAAGAAGCCTCTGCGGCTGTTGAGTAATATAAAACTAAATAAGAAGAAACTGGATAAAAAAACAGAAATTAGTAGAGGAAGATAGCTGTTGGGAATTAAAAAATGCTTAATATTTTCTGGGTGAATTCTTGTCAAGATAAGGTAGGTTGTTCCAGAAAATAAAAGCGCAAAAATAAAAGTAGGGAGATGCTTTAAATATTTTAAAAAAAGTGACTTAAAATAATGCTTTTTTTTTGAAACAGGGGCAGTTTGCTCAGCACTTTTTACAACAAGAGTGCTTTTTGTTTTTTTTGCTTTGGTCTCTATTCTGGATTTGGCTCGTTCCATATAATTAAAATGCTTATAAGTGAGTGGAAAAAAAATCTAAGTCTCTTTGAATTGCCTGCTGCCAATTATTAGTTGGCTGAAGGTTATGATCTGCTGTAGGATAAGTATGGTAATTAACTATTATTTCTTCTAATTTGTTGCTTGTTTTATTTTCTTCCTGAGTCTGGTTGCTTTCTTTAACCTCTAGTCGGCGTTTGTTTTCTTGTGCTAATTTAGAAACAAATGCGTCCGACCAAATCTGCAGGCTTTCTGTATCTTGACCACCGTGGTGAATTTGAATCGGTCCAGTTAAATATTGCAGGTGCTGGGTAATACTAAACTCAAAAGCATCGTAATCTTTTTCAAACATAGCAAGCCAGGCTCTAGTTTGCTTACCCTCATCATCACTAGTACGGGTAAAGAATAAGATTGAATAAGGAAATGGGGCTGTAACAGGAGCCCAAAGAGTGGATGGTATAGGCTCAGATAAAATTTGTAGACAACTGAGTGTAATTTGTCCGCCGTTGCTGTGTGCCCAAATGCCAATTTTTACAGGGTCTAGAAAAAAAGAGATATCATTTACAAGTAGCTCTTTTTCGCTTGAGGTATTAATTGAAATTGTTGAGTTTTCTTGAATAGTTTTGATTAACTCAATAACATTAATGGGTTTGATAAAGCGAGCCTCCCAACTATCTTCAGGCTCACTGTCCGAGTTACCAAAACCAAAAAAGTCAGGTGCTAGTGTAACATATCCATTTTTAGCCAAAACATCAGCTGCGTTTCTGGTACCAAAGCCTGGATAGTATTGATCAGGAGCTGCATAACCCCTTACTAAAACAATTACTGGAAATTTATCTAAATTAGACTTAGCCACTTGAGGAATATTTGCGGTTCCAGTCATATTTTTACCCATTGTTTGAAAGGTAAATAGGTAAGTAGAATAATCATCTGTTTCATTTACAAGCTCGGTTAAAATAATTTCACTGGATTGAAAATTATAGTTTTTTAAATTAGGAATAGAGTATTTTTCCAATGGCAATACCTCCTCACTGGGGCTAGAAACAAACGGAGATCTAAGCTCTGTTTGAAAATTAAAACGAGGAATTATTTTTTTTAGTGAAAAACTAATATTTCCAAAATAAATATAAGTAGTCACTGAGGCAGCTATGAGGGTTAAAAATAAGATAAAAAATCCAATAATCTTGCGCATCAAACTCAATTATACAAGAATTAGTTGTAAATTTTTAGATTAAAGATTATTTTTGATGCCCACTTTTTTGCTCTCTTGTTGTGCTAAGTCGAACAGCCCTTTCTTCAGCATTCAGTTGCCTTTCATGCCAGAAGGGCCTTGCTTGACCGATTACAGAAAGCTGGTGCGCTAATTCTAGATTTTTAGAAAGTAGCAGTTGCTCTTGAGCAGGTGACATATGCGGCCTTTTAATAATTAATAATAAATACTAAAAAACCCGCCGGTTGTGGCGGGTTGTTTGTATACTTTTTGAATCTTAATCCTTACAACACCGCCATTAATCCACCTTGTTTGATAAGGTTAAATTGTGGATAGCTAGTGTGTCTAGAAAAAGACTTGATCATCTTAAATACATTAAATAAAATTTTTTTGTTTCTGTCAAGTATTGTGAAAGCTGCTTCAAGAAATTTAATTGATAGCAACTTACATTAGAGTCTATTTATGAATATAATATGGCATATGATTAGAACTCTTTCATTGGAAACCAAAGATCTAGTTGGAGAAAAAGTCAAACTACAAGGTTGGGTAGATAGTAAACGAGACCACGGGAAAGTGACTTTTATTGATTTGAGAGATTACAAAGGCAAGATTCAGGTTGTGGGTTATAAAAAATTGTCAGACTTGAGAATAGAATCTGTGATTGAAGTTGTGGGCACAGTAAAACAGCGGTCAAAACAGTATACAAATCCAAGTTTACCCACAGGCGAGGTTGAGGTGGAGGTTGATTCCTATAAACTACTAAATGATTGCCAAGAACTACCCATTACCCTAGATGGAGATGGCTTGGATATTAACGAAGTTCCCAGACTACAATATCGCTATCTTGATTTAAGGCGTTCTAGACTGCAAAAAAATTTGAGAATGCGTTCTGTGGTGATTCAGGCTTTTAGAGAAAATTTATTTGAGAAAGATTTTTGTGAGATTGAAACTCCGCTGTTAACTAAGTCGACTAAAGAAGGAGCTAGGGATTTTTTGGTTCCTTCTAGATTTCAACCTGGGAAATTTTATGCATTGCCCCAAAGCCCGCAGCAATACAAGCAACTGTTAATGACTGCTGGCTTTGAAAAATATTTTCAGGTAGCTAAGTGTGTCAGAGACGAAGACTTAAGGGCTGACCGAGGATTTGAGTTTACACAGTTAGACTTGGAAATGAGCTTTGTGACACAGACTGAAGTCATGAAAATAGTTGAGGAAATAGTGGTAAGGGCAGTAAAAACCGCTGGAGGCAGTTTAGTTGAGGGCAAATTTCCTGTTTTTTCTTATCAAGATGCAATTAAAAAATATGGTCAGGATAAGTTTGATTTGCGCACCAAAGAACAAAAACAAAAGGGTTTACTAGCTTTTGCTTGGGTGGTTGATTTTCCATTTTTTAAGCAAGTAGATAGAAAAGATGCAGCAGAAACGCGTGATAGTAAAAGTAATTGGACTTTTACCCACAATCCATTTAGTACTCCTCAGCCAAAATTTATTAAAGACCACTTAGCTGGCCGCAATATTGCTAAAATCAAAACTGCTCAATACGACTTAGTTTGCAATGGTTATGAAATAGGTGGAGGTAGTATCAGAGCTCATGAGCCAGATTTATTAAAAGCTACTTTTAAGATTATGGGCTACTCTGATGAGGAAATTCAAGACAACATTGGCCACATGCTTCAGGCTTTTGAACTGGGAACACCCCCACATGGAGGAATTGCTCTTGGCCTTGATAGGCTTGTGATGTTGTTAGCCGGTGAAAACTCCCTAAAGGAAACAATCGCTTTTCCTATGAGTTCAACTGGCCGAACAGCTGTGATGAATGCCCCTAATAAAGTAGATATTAAGCAGTTAGCTGAGTTGGGTTTGAAAACAATTGATCAGTCAGAGAATTCAGTTCATGATCAAATTTTAAACAAACTACACCAAAATGAAATCTCTTTTCAATATTTAGTCCATGAGCCGGTAATTTCTAGTGAACAGGCAGCAAAAGTACGAGGTACAAAGCTATCATCGTCGGCCAAAGCTTTAGTTTTACAGGCAGATGATGAATTTATTTTATTGGTAGTTGCTGGCGACAGAACATTAAATTTAGATAAAATTCAAATTGAAACAAAAGCTGCTCGGGTTGCTATGGCTTCTAAAAAAAGCGTATTGAATAAGATCAATTTAGAGGTAGGTGCAATTCCTCCGCTTGGGTCAGTAATAGGGCTTAAAACTTATTTAGATAAATCTTTGGAAGCTGAAGAAAAGATAGTATTTAGTGCAGCTAGAAAAGATCGATCAATAATAATGGATACGGTGGATTTCATTAGATTAGAAAATCCTGTTATCAAAGATTTTAGCTAAAGTTAACTATTTTTTAAATTTTTTTATAGTGCAGATATCCAGGCTTAGAAGTGACCAATTTTTTTCTTTTGTTTTTTGTCTTGTTTTTTTATTAATACAAGGGAGCTTACTGCCTTTAGAACCAGTTCAGTCTTTGTCACAGGTTTCTAGTTTAGAGCTAATTCAACTTGACCCCATTCCTGTAGTAAAAGATTATCAGTCATTAGTCAACCTAAATTACGGGCAATCGCCTCAGTTATCTCAAGTTACAGCTCAGTCTTATCTCGTTGTTGATCTAAAATCAGCTTCTATTTTGATAGAAAAAAATAAAGATTTACCTTTATTTCCAGCCTCAACCGTAAAACTTATGACTGCTTTACTTGCTAGAGATATTTATGATTTGAATAACGTAATTAGAGTTGGCCAAGAAGTTGAAGTTGTGGGGCATCAAATCGGCTTAAGACCTGGTCAAGAAATGAAAGTATTTGATTTACTTAAAGCAATTTTGGTAAATTCTGGCAATGATGCAGCACAAACTTTAGCTTTTAATCACCCCTTTGGCTATGAGGGTTTTATTCAAGGCATGAACCTTAAGGCACAGGCGCTATCATTAACTAATACTTATTTTACTAATCCCACAGGCCTGGACGATTATCATCAAGTGAGTACGAGTTGGGATTTGGCTCTGCTTGCAAAAGAGATTAATAAAGATCCTGTGTTAAAAAAGTTAGTTAATTTGCAGCAGGCAAGCATTTCTGATGTTGCAGGGTTTAGTAATTATCAGTTGTATAACACTAATCAATTATTGACTAAATATGATCAAGCTATAGGAATAAAAACAGGTACTACGCAGATGGCTGGACAGGTTTTGGTTACCCTCTGGAAAGAAGCTAGTCATGAATTATTGATTGTAGTAATGGGATCCCAGGATCGCTATCAGGATACCTTATATTTAGTTGATTGGGTGAGTGATAATATTGAATGGATAGATTATGATAGCCCTTAGAGCAATAAATTATTTGGTAAAATAACCCTAAATGTTAACAAACAACACTTCATCGCAAGAAGACATTGGACCAAACCTCACTCAAGTTACAGAAACTGGCAGAAAAGTTTTAAAGTATGCAGTCATCGGAATTGTGAGCTACATGGTTTTGAGTGTAGTCACAAGAGCCTTTGTTAGTTATTGGAAAGCAGTTAATCCTCCCCCTCCCCCTCCGCCAACAGTGGGTTTTGGTTTGTTACCTACTATTGAATTTCCTTATGAAGAAGCTTTTGACTTTCCACAAGAATTTGAAGTTAGTATCCCTCGTGAAAAACTTAATCAATTTCCTGACAGAGCAAAGATTTTTGAAATGCCTCAAGCTAGCTTAAGCCTACTGGCCGATGAAAGGGCGAGAAAAATTGCAAGAGGTTATGGATTTGATGCTCAGCCAGAAATGTTGGGCCCTAAACACTATCGGTGGTACAAGTATCAGCCCCTAGAGTTTAGCTTTGAAATTTATTTAGATAATTATAACTTTAGCTTGTTAAGTGACTATCAGACAAGACAGGAATTAGTTTCTGGAGTGCTTCCTCCAGAAAAACATTTAGCTATTACTACTGTAAAAAACTATCTTTCTCGGGCAGAATTACTACCGGCTGATGTTGCCACAAGCCCAGGAGAAGTTAGGTATTTAAAATCATTAGCAGGACAATTAGTTGAGGCTGTTTCTCTTTCAGATGCATCTTTAATTCAAGTTAACATCAATAGAGTACCTGTTGATGAAATTTATCCTATGTTTACTCCTAGACAAAATCGAGCCATTGTGAGTTCAATCTTAACCAATGCTGTTGGAGGTAGAAACACGATTGTTCAACTAACCTATGATTATCACGTGGTTAACTATGATCGTTTTGAAACATACCCTCTTAAAAAAGTTACTGAAGCTATCAAAGAACTAGAAGATGGTCAAGCTTATGTAGCCTCAGATGAAAAAATTGAATCAACTGTAGTCAGAGATGTGCTGCTTGGTTATTTTGATAATTTTGACTATCAACCATTTTTGCAGCCCATTTATGTTTTTAGTGGCGATAATGGTTTTGTAGCATATGTTTCTGCAATACAAAAAGACTTTTATTTTAGAGAATAGTTAGTAACTTCTATTACGTATAAATGGTCGTTTAAATGGCAAAAGAAAAAAAGCAATCATTAGTTGGTAAAGTTCGAACACGCGTTGCCCCTTCTCCAACAGGAGATCCTCACGTAGGAACAGCTTTTCAGGCTTTGTTAGATTGGGTATATGCTAGAAGATATCAAGGTCAGTTTATTTTAAGAATTGAAGATACAGATCAAAAGCGACAAGTTGAAGGGGTTGAGCAAAATTTATATGAAGCCTTTTCTTGGTTGGGGATAGAGCCTGATGAGGGACCACAAAAAGGAGGGAGGGTTGGTCCTTATCGTCAATCTCAAAGATTAGAAATTTACCAAAAATACGCAAAACAACTTCTTGATCAAAAAGATGCTTATTATTGTTTTTGTTCAAAAGAAAGATTGACTCAGCTTCGTGATGATCAAAGAGAAAAAGGCTTACCCCCAAAATATGATAGGCAATGTTTAAAGCTATCTGACAAAGAAGTAAAAGAGAAATTAGAATCAGGTCAGGAGGCAGTCATTAGAATGAGGGTTCCCGATGATCAAAGAATCAAGGTGAAAGATGAACTAAGAGGAGAAATCAAGTTTGAGCCTCACACTGTTGATGATCAGGTTTTAATTAAATCAGATGGCTTTCCCACCTATCATCTTGCTGTAGTAGTTGACGATCATCTTATGGAAATTACCCACGTGGTTAGGGGAGAAGAATGGTTGCCTAGTTCGCCAAAACATATTTTGTTGTATAAATTTTTTAATTGGCCTGTTCCTGTATTAATTCACACCCCTACTTTGCGCAACACAGATCGCTCCAAGCTTTCCAAAAGGAAAGGCAATACATCACTATGGTGGTATCGTGAACACGGGTTTTTGCCACAAGCATTATTAAATTTTTTAGGCCTAATGGTGTGGAAACCAACAGAAACTCAAGAAATCTATTCTTTAGAAGAGATGATTGAAAAATTTGAATGGCGCGAAATGACGATTACTGGCCCAATTTTTGATTTGAAAAAATTGGAGTGGTTGAACGGGAAGTATTTGCGGGATCTTTCTTTTGAGGAATTAAAGAATAAATTTGATTCTTGGTTAGAATGGGTAACCACAAGAGAACTTTCACAGGATATGCTAACTAAACTCAAACTATTAGAGCAATACCAACAACAAAATAAAACTAAGTTTAATCAAGCTATGAAGCTAAGTACTGATCGGGCCAAGACATTTCTAGACTTGCCAGATCTAATGAATTTTTATTTTGCAGAGTCACTAAACTATGATACACAGGATCTTTTGCAAGACAGAAATCCACAAGAAATTATTAAAGCCTTAAAATTAATTAATAAACGCCTATTAGATTTAGGTGATTGTAGTCAGGAGGATTGGGAGAAGACTATTAGAAAGATAGCAGATGAGCTACATTTAGAACACAGAGATGTTTTTATGTCATTGCGTTCAGCCCTAACAGCGCAAAAAAACACTCCTCCACTATATGATGTGATGAGGATTTTGGGTGAGCATGACTCAACAGCAAGAATTGATAATGCTATTAATTATTTACTTAACCAAGAAGCTTAACTTATGGCCTCAGGTAATACTGCCCAAACTAGCCAATCGGTTCTTAATCAGGTTGATTTAAGCCAATATTCTCAGGAATTAACTGAGAATTATCAGAAGCTTAAGCAGCAGTTAAAGAAAAAACATAGCCAGTCTCATCAGTGGCTGGAAGAAAATTTTCAAAGCCCAAAAGAACTTAGTGAGTTTGTTCAGCAGATGGTGGCAGCGGTTACTCTAGCTAGCCATTTAGTAATTAATCAGCCAGTAGAGGCACAAGTTTTAAGAAATTTCGAGGCTATAGAGCAAAAGCAAGACAAGGATTTACTTGATCAAATTACCAGACAGGAATTTGAAGAAATAATTCAAAAAATGGTTGGGTATGTCAACATGGATGTAGGGCACTTACCCAAAGAAGATGAGTTATACCTGGAGCAGCAGTTATCAGATATGTTGGGTTTTGATGTTGTTGCAGAGCTTGAAGGTAATAGGCTTAATCACAGCATTGGCATTATGGGGGGAGAGCAGCACTTAAAGCGTTATCCTGGTGATACTCTCCAAGATCACGATGCCTATCAAGAGGCAGGGATAGCCCCCAATAGGGGTGCTTATGGTTGGTTTACTGAAGATGGAGAGTTAACCGAGAAAGCTATCATGATGGAGAAATATTATTTTGCAGTTCAAACTTTATATTTGCCAGATTGGAACGAGCGTCACAGTGAACTTAAGCCCTGGTATAAATTTCGTAAAATGATTGTCATTAATCCTGCTGAAAGGTTGGCTGCAGTGGGTGTTGTTGGAGATGCTGGACCAGCCATGTGGGTTAAAAAACAATTTGGAGGCTCTCCTGAGATTATTAGAGAGGCTAAAATTTGGAGTCCTGCTGCCAAAGGCAGGGTAATACTGTTTTTTATTGATGATCCAGATGATCAGGTCCCTTTGGGAATAATTGATTTAGATAACCTCAATACCTTAATAGAATAATTATTTATTTACTTATGAGAGAACAAAGACAGCAGACAGAGATAGTTGAAGACCAACAAGAGGTCCAGCAAAAGGAGTCCTCTCCAGAGATATCTGTTATTGACTATAAATCATTAGAGCAGCTGTTAGCAATTTTACAAACAATTGGAGATGAAGAAATGGCCCAAGCGATAATGGAGATTTGTAACAATGAACATAAAACTAAAGCTGCGCATAAACTCTCAGAAGATTTGTCTCCAGAATTACTTCAAAAATTAAATTTATTGCTAAATTCAACAGAAAATGATTAAGATTAATTTTTTTGTCAACGCTCGCTATGCTGTGGATCGTAAAAAATTACGTTCAAAAGCAGAAGAAATTTTTAAACAACATAATATTGATAATATTCAGTTGGATATATCAATTGTTGGCTCAAGGAAAATTAAAGAATTAAATGAAAAACATCTCAAGCATAAAGGAGAAACTGATGTTTTATCATTTCCTCAACAAAGAAGTGTCAGTAATAAAGAAGAGTTCCCGCTTCCAAAAGAAGAGCTGGCTCATCTAGGGGAAGTTGTGATGAGTTTTCCTCAGGCAGTAGCCACGGCAAAACGCTATGGAAAAATGGTTGATGATCAGTTATGTTTTTATTTAGAGCATGGATTAATGCATTTAATGGGTTATCATCATCAATAGCTTGTTTATTTTGATTAAATAAAAAAATTTTAAAATATGTCATGGTTTCTTAAATATCGACCGCGCCAAATTTCTGACCTAGATTTATCAGATATAAGGCAACACTTTTTAAAGTTAATGGAAAATGGTAGGTTTCCTCAAACTTTATTATTTGCCGGACCCAAGGGTACTGGAAAAACTTCTGCCTCAAGAATTATTGGAGCTATGCTTAATGATCCGGCCAATGAGAAAGCAGTCCAGTCAATATTTTTTAATAAAAAAACGAGCAAAAATATCAGTTTAAAGGAACCTAACCCCAAATTGGAATTTTCTCAAAGAGTTTTCAGAGGGCAGTCTTATGTGGTACAAGAAATTGACGCAGCTAGCTACAGGGGTATTGATGATATTAGACGCCTGAAAGAAAGAATATTTTTACCTCCTCAAGAAGGTATTATGGCTGTTTATATTTTAGATGAGGTGCATATGCTTACAAATGAAGCGTTTAATGCATTGCTTAAGATTTTAGAAGAACCACCAGCACATGTAGTTTTTATTTTAGCTACCACAGCACTACATAAGGTACCAGCCACCATAGTTTCAAGGTGTAATTTAGTTTTATTTCACAAGGCAAGTTTAGAAGAATTAGTTAAGAGATTAGAAAAAGTATTAAAGCAAGAAAAAATAAAGTTTAAACAAGAAGCGCTTTTGGAAATTGCCCAAAGATCTGATGGTAGTTTTAGAGACGCTGTAAAATTAACAGAAACTGTTGCTGACCAGGGGAAAATAACTCTAGAGGATATTAATAAATTAATAGGTGGTTCAGCTTTAGTAGAAGTTAAGAAATTGATTGATTTGATTTTAACCAAAGACGAGAAAGGTATTGCTGATTTTTTCTCTAGCTTGCGCAGTCAGAATTTTGATCCTGATTATTTTTATCAATCCCTTTTTAATTATCTACATCAAAATTTACTGGGTGCGCTAGGGGCTGTTGATATCAAGCCAGAATTAGAGCAAAAGGTTAGCCAATTTTTACTCAAAGTTTTATTAGAGATTGATTTTAATCAAGTTAGTCCCATTCCATTTTTGCCTCTAGAGTTAAAAATTTTATTTTTAATACAACAGTCAAAGCAAAAAGGCGGTCTGGCAAATAATACTAATAAGAAAAATTACACAAAATCTCAAAAAGAGGAAACAACAACAAAAAAAACCAACAGTCACAATACTGCGCTTAACTCTAAAAAAAAGTTGCAAAAGGAGGAAGAAGTTGATCTTTCGTCCTCGGTGGAATATATGACATCTGATGATTCGCTAAGTTCAAGTTTGTGCGAGCGTTGGGATGATTTTATAAAGAAAGTAGAAGTTAGTAACCTAACTCTAGCAGCTCTTTTGCGCTCTAGTCAGCCAAAGCCGGGACCAAATGGGGTGGCAGAAATTAGAGTCTTTTACCGATTTCATCAGGAGCAGTTAGAGCAGCCAAAATTTCGTAGCATCATTGAGCAGTGTGGAGAATCAATTGTTGGGGGTAAAATCAGGTTTAGGTTTGTTCTAACTGAACCCCAGGTGGAAGCAGAGTTAGTGGATGTTCCATCCCACACCAAAGAGTTAGAGTCTTTGGCAGAGGAAATCTTGATGTAGACTAAGTAGGGCTAGCTGTTAAAATATACTTCAAATTGATTTATCAACTATATATAAAAAAATATGGCAAATCCTTTAAAATCTTTAGGCAACCTTAATAAGCTTCGTCAAGAAGCTAAAAAAATGCAAGACGAACTCTCAAAAGAAGAAATTAGAGTTGAAGAAGGAGATATTGTGGTGATTATTAGTGGCGATCAAAAGATAAAACATTTTTCGGTTCAGGGGGTGAGTAGCGATGACGCAGTTAAGGTTTTAAATAAAGCTATCAATCAATCTCAGCAGTTAGCAGCTAAAAAACTTCAATCCATGAGTGGCGGCTTAGGAGGTTTGATGGGTAGGATGGGGCAGTAGGTTTAAAATAATAAATTTTGATGAAATAGTTATGAGGCTGTTATTTGCTAGCAGCAATTTGAATAAAACTAAAGAGGTTAGGGCTATCTTGAGCGATTTAGCAATTGATGTTTTCTTTCCTTTAGATCTGGCCAAAGACAATCCTCTTTTTTCAGACCTTGCTCAGTTTGAGGTAGTTGAGACAGGAGGTGATTATTTTGAGAACTCCTTACTCAAGGCCAAAGCCTTTGCCAAAAAAACCAATCTGCCAAGCGCTGCTGACGACACGGGGATAGAGGTTGAAGCTCTGGACAATTTTCCAGGAGTAAAATCTAAAAGATGGCTTGAATCTTCAGATGAGAAGCGCAACTTAGCTCTTCTTGAAAAATTAAAAAACAAAACCAACAGATCAGCTCGTTTTGTGACAGTAATTTGTCTGTATTTTCCAAGAGACAACTCTCATCGTTTTTTTAAAGGAGAAATAAAAGGAGAAATTGCCTTTAAGCCTGAGGGGAGTGAGGGTTTTGGTTATGACAGCATTTTTATTCCCCAAGGCTATAAGCAAACATTAGCGCAACTAGGTTTAGTAAAAAAAAATGAACTTAGTCATCGCAAAATTGCCTTAGAAAAACTAAAGCAATATCTTGTTAAGTTTCTATCTGAGCATGAAGACTGACTGTACATATCTGCCCGAAAATACCCATAGCTTATTAAAGCAGATTGTTTTTAAAGACCTAATTTCATCCTTGTACAAGGATTTATATAAGGAGCATAGTCAAGAACTGATAAGGTGGCTAGAAATTTTTATTGTTGAGCTTGAGTTAAAAACTGTGGTAGCCACCCAATTATTAATTGCTGGTTTTGGTTATGATTGGGGTTGTGTTAATTTAGATCAACAACATCTTAAACACACAAATCCAGCCAGCCATCTACCAGCTTGTTTTGAGCTTTCAAGTTTAAAAGTTGAGAGGTTGCTTTTGACAAAATTTCCTCACCTTTTATCTCAGAAAGAACTATTAACAACACTAGACTTAATCAGAGATCAAGTTGCTCCAGCGTCGATGGATACCCAAGCCTCTCTTTTATGGGAAGCCTCTAGTTTATCTTGGATTGAGTTAAGTTTGCAAAAAAGAGTGGAAATTGATTTGGCTCAGTTTAAACAAAAAGAAGCTAATTTTAAAAATGAGATTTCAAAGCAAGCGCTAAAAGCTTTATTGGCAGGCTGAATTTGAAGCGCTAGTCAATTTACTTTATATTATTAATTAGTTATTAATTTTTTACATTGGGATAATATGTCAGAATTATTTAATTTATCAAACAAAACAGCAGTTATTACTGGGGCCTCAAGTGGCCTAGGGGTTCAATTTGCCCATGCTTTAGCAGCTCATGGGGCTAATGTAGCTATTTTAGCCAGGAGGAAAGAAAAACTAGAAAGTGTAAAACAAGAAGTAGAGCAAAAACATCAGGTAAAGATTGAGGCAATTGCTTGTGATGTGACCGATGAGGATCAGGTCAAGCAAGCTGTATCAGAAGTTGTGGCAAAGTTTTCTAGGGTAGACATTTTAGTTAATAATGCTGGAGTTGGCGGAATTGGTGTAGTAGAAGAAATGACGCTTGAAGATTGGCAAAAAGTGATTGATGTTAATTTAACAGGAGTTTTTTTGTGCTCAAAAGAGTTTGGGAAAATCATGATTGAACAAAAGTATGGAAAAATTATTAACATTGCTTCAATTTTTGGAGCTGTAGGCAACCTAGCCTTTCCGGTAGTAGCCTATCATGCAACAAAGGGTGGGGTTGTTAATTTTACCAGAGGTTTGGCTGCAGAATGGGCTAAATATCACATCACAGTTAATGGCATCGGCCCAGGTTTTTTTGAAAGTGAAATGACTCAAGAAGTGGGTGAGAACCCAGATGCAAACACTTTCATTAAGGCAGGAAGCCCTATGCAGCGCTGGGGCAAAGAAGGAGAGCTAAACGGAGCACTATTATTATTGGCTTCTGATGCTTCTAGTTTTATAACCGGCCAGACAATCTATGTAGATGGTGGCTGGACAGCAGTTTGATCATCTTTTGCGACAAAATTATTTGAGTTTTATATAACATACCTTTAAGTCCTATATTATTGTAATCCCATAGTTTTAAGTTATAATTAATACAGATTTATTAAACGAATCTGTATTAGTTGTATTCTATTTAATTTATAGGATGCAATCGGCTCTTTAACATATAAGTGCTTATAAGAATAACAGAGAAGATAAACCAAGATCATAGCGGTCTAAAGGTTTCTCTTTTCTAAGTTCTTATAAGCGCACAGAAATAGCTTTTTAAAAATAACGGTTAAGGTGGTGTCCGATAAAACATCACTAGGATTGGGCTTTTCTTCCAGAGCTTGAGTCAATGTTTGCTCTTAGCAAATAGTACTCCAAAAGCTTATGGAAAAAAGCAACTGTTGAAAAAGAGGAGAGAACGATGGACAGGATGAGTAGGAAGTGGGTTTTGGTTTTGGTTGTGGTGTTGGTATTTGCGCTGGCAATGCCAGTGCAAGCAAATGGTGGGACAGTAACGACCGTAAATTGGACGGGCCAGGGACCGGCAGACCCTGGCTGTGCACTAGGCCAGACGGC
>CAYVBW010000006.1:0-40961 GCA_964449995.1 uncultured Pseudomonadales bacterium
AGCACTACCAAATTCTATGAACCCTGAAAAACTTACCACAAAATCAGCTGAAGCTATCCAAGGCGCCATGGAGCTGTCAGCCCAGCTCAACCACCAAAATATAAAGCCGCTTCATTTACTGTTGGTATTGGTTAAACAAGCAGACGGCATCGTACCCTCACTTCTGCAAAAGCTTGAAGCCCAACCCGATACAATCGAACAAAAAATAAAGTCTCAGCTACAATCAGAGCCAACTGTAAGTCAGGCATCTCAAGCATACCTTTCCAATGAACTCAACAAGGCTTTAGGTCAGGCAGAATCCGAAGCAGGAAAGCTTGGAGATGAATTTATTAGCACCGAACATTTGTTCTTAGCTCTTTTGGACCTAAAAGAGGTTAAAAATATTATTTCTGTCAATAAAAAAGAGGTGGTTAATGCTCTAGGAGAGATAAGAGGCGGTCAAAAGGTAACAGATCGTGATCCTGAGGATAAATATCAAGCTTTAGACAAATACACTCAGGATTTTACCCAGTTAGCTAGAGAGGGTAAAATTGATCCTGTTATAGGTCGCACTGAGGAAATTAGGCGCATCACTCAAATCCTCTCCAGAAGAACTAAAAATAATCCTGTCTTAGTAGGAGAGCCTGGCACTGGTAAAACTGCAATCGTAGAGGGTTTGGCTAAAAAAATTATTGACAATGACGTCCCTGATGCGCTTAAAAATAAACGAATTTTAAATCTACAAATTGGTTCACTGTTAGCCGGCGCCAAATACCGTGGCGAGTTTGAAGATCGACTTAAGGCAGTTATTCAGGAAGTAGAGCAGGCAGAAGGTGAGATTATTATGTTTGTGGATGAGCTGCACACCATCGTTGGAGCAGGCTCTGCCGAAGGTAGTACTGATGCTGGCAACATGCTCAAACCTGCACTGGCCCGTGGCACTCTGCGCATGATTGGTGCTACCACGCTTAGAGAGTATCGCAAATACATTGAAAAGGACGCCGCCCTTGAGCGCAGATTTCAACCAATAATGGTGGAAGAGCCGTCTTTACAAGAAGCGATTTCAATTCTAAGAGGCATCAAGGAAAAATATGAAGCCCACCATGGGGTTCGAATCCGTGATGGAGCTATCATAGCAGCAGTCAAATTATCAGATCGATACATAAGCGACCGCTTTTTACCTGATAAGGCAATCGACTTAATGGATGAGGCTGCTGCTGCAATTAGAATTGAAATCGACAGTAAACCAACTCAAATTGATCAGCTAGAAAAACGAATCAGACAACTGGAAATAGAAAGGGAAGCTCTTAAAAAAGAAAAAGACAAGGCAAGTCAGGCTCGAATGAATGAGATAAAACAAGTTTTGGCTGAGTTAAAAGAGGAACACCAAGAGTTAAATTTACGCTGGCAAAATGAAAAAAAGATTCTAGATGAAGTTAAGGCTTTAAACAAACAACTGGATGATCTGCGCGAAGAAGCCAATAAAGCCGAACGAAACTATGATCTACAAAAAGCTGCTGAGATTAACTATGGCAAAATTCCGGAAATTGAAAAGTCTTTAAAAGAAAAACAGCAGCAGTTATCAAAAATTCAAACAGACAGTAAATTACTAAAAGAAGAGGTTGCGCAAGAAGATATAGCCCGCATTATAGCGCGCTGGACAGGCATTCCTGTTGAAAAAATGCTACAAACTGAAAAAGAAAAACTAACTCATCTGGAGGATGAGCTGGCAAAAAGAGTTATCGGCCAGAAAGAAGCAATCCAAGCGGTCTCAAATGCTGTCCGACGCAATAGGGTAGGCTTGGGTAAAACCGATCGACCAATTGGTTCTTTTATTTTCTTGGGTCCCACCGGAGTCGGTAAAACCGAACTAGCTAAAACATTGGCAGAATTTTTATTTGACGATGAAAATAAAATGATCCGCATTGACATGAGTGAATATATGGAGCGACACTCTGTAGCTCGTTTAATTGGTTCACCCCCAGGATACGTAGGTTACGAAGAAGGAGGACAGTTAACTGAAGCAGTCCGCAGACATCCTTACAGCGTAATCCTCTTAGACGAAATTGAAAAAGCCCATTCTGAAGTCTTCAATATTCTGTTGCAGATTTTAGACGATGGAAGACTGACCGATTCCAAGGGCCGAACTGTAGACTTTAAAAATACAGTGATTATCATGACCTCTAACTTAGGTAGCAACTACATTGCTCAGCACACGGATAATAGAAAAAAACAAGAGGAAGCTGTGTATCAAGAGCTCAAGGCAAAGTTCAAACCTGAGTTTTTAAATCGAATAGACGACACTATTATCTTCCAACCGCTTTCACAAGAACAAATTAAGCAAATTGTAAAACTACAAATCGATCAAATGTCACAACAGCTACAAGATCAAAAACTCAAGCTTTCTGTTACAGACAAGGCGATTGAGTACTTTGCTAAAACTGGCTTTGATCCAGTTTTTGGAGCCAGACCCATACGACGGCTACTTCAAAAGGAAATTTTAGATGTTTTGTCAATGAAGCTATTAAGTGGAGAAATAAAACCAAACAGCAAGGTTAAAATCGACTGTGACGAAAAAAGAATTGTTATTAAATAGATATCAGAAATAATATAGCGCGAAAAGCACAGCTGTGCTAAAATCTAGTTCTGCCAACTCATCATAGAGAAAATAGTATGCATGAGGGTGACTAGCTCAGGTGGTTAGAGCGCAGTCCTGATAAGACTGAGGTCCATGGTTCGAGTCCATGGTCACCCACACCTCAAGACAATAACTCAAAAACTTCCTTACAGAAATAAAAAACTCAGGTTGAAATTTAGCAATCAAACCCTTAGAATGCTAATTTAACCTTCATTAATAAAAAGAAGAAGTTAGTTGAAAAATTAAGCAACCCAGGAAACTAAATGTCAGATAAAAAAAACAAAAAAGATAAACCAGATTTAAACCAAAATATCAAAAGAAAAAGGTTTGATAGTTTGGATTCATTGCTCGAGGAAGAAAAGGTTAAAAAGATAACTCGACATGAAAAGCTTAAAAAAATGCAAGACAAACAGCTTAAAAAAAATCTTCCCTCAAACAGTTTCTCTCTACCTGTTATTCCTCTTCGCAAGGGTGTTTTGTTTCCTAATACAGAGCTTGTTTTGACTTTTGGCCGGCCTTTTTCAATTCAAGCTATCAAAGAAGCTGCCCAAGAAAATAAATTAGTGGTCTTGGTCAGTCAAAAACAGGCAAATGTTGATGAACCCACAGAAGATGATTTATACCAAGTAGGGGTTTTAGCTGTGATAGAGAGAACTTTAAAAACCGATGACAATTTAAATGCCCTTATGCGCGGAATTGGTAGAGTTAAAATTACCAATTATTTGCAGTTTAAACCCTACTTAAAAGCTCAGGTTACAAAATTGCAAGAAATCAGCGATGGAGACAAAGAGGAAATGGCACTAGTCTCTCATTTAAAAAGAACTTTCCAACAGATTGTTCAAATGGGCAAACCTGTTGAATTTCTTAATTTTATTAAGTTAATGAGCGGATCTGATGTTAATGAAATGGCAGATCAAATCTCAAGTACTCTCAACCTCAGCACAGCCCAAAAACAACAGTTACTGGAGGCTATAGATGTAAAAAATCGAATTAAGCTAATTATCAAACATCTTAATCATGAAATCAATGTTTTAGAAATTGAAAAAGATGTGGCTTATAAAACTCAAGAAAAATTTAATAAAAACATGCGAGAAAGTGTTCTTAGAGAGAGACTAAAAACCATTAAAAAAGAGCTAGGTGAGTTTGACGAAGACAGCGATTTGGCTGAAAATTTTCAAGAAAAAATCAAAGATGCTGGCTTTCCTAAAACAGTTAAAGAAAAAGTAAATAAGGAAATTAATCGATTAAGTAGCATGTCTCCCAACAACCCCGAATCAGGCTATATTAGAACATGGCTGGAAACAATGTTTGATATTCCTTGGAAAAAGAGCTCTAGTAAAAAAATTGATATAAAAACCGCACAAAAAGTATTAGATAAAAATCATTATGGTCTTGAGGACGTAAAAGAAAGAGTGTTGGAATACATTGCTGTACTACAGTTAAAAAAACAGCAAGTAAAACAGAAAAAAGGAAAGGGAGTAACTAAGCAAGCAGATCTTCCAACCATATTATGTTTTGTTGGACCTCCGGGTGTTGGTAAAACTAGTATCGGCCGAGCCATTGCTGAAGCTTTGGGTAGAAAATTTACCAAAATATCTTTAGGTGGTATTAGAGATGAAGCCCAAATAAGAGGGCACAGACGAACTTATGTTGGAGCTATGCCAGGTAGAATAATTAAAGGCATTATTGACGCCAAAAGTAACAACCCTGTTTTTATTTTAGATGAGATTGATAAAATTGTTCAAGATTTTCATGGCGACCCTTCGGCTGCTTTACTTGAAGCCTTAGATCCTGAACAAAATAAAAACTTTGAAGATCACTACATCGATACTCCATTTGATTTATCTCAAGTCATTTTTATCACTACTGCTAACACTTTAGATACAATTCCACCTGCACTACGTGATAGGCTGGAGATAATTCGCTATCCTGGATATACTTTTGATGAAAAATTTAACATTGCTAAAAAACATCTTATGGAAAAAGTTCTTAAAGCCAACGGCCTTAAATCAAATGAGGTTAAATTCACAGATAGGGCAATAGAAAAAATAATTCAACGCTATACCAGAGAGGCTGGAGTTCGTGAACTTGAACGAAAACTTGGTAAAATCAGCCGCAAACTTGCTAAAGAATTAGTAGAAAAAAAGACAAAAACAACTGCTAAATCTAAAAAAATTAGTATTACTCCAAAAAAAGTTCGTGATTTTCTAGGACCAGAAGAATATGACTTAACTTTAGCTGATGAAGATGATCAAGTTGGTGTCGCCACTGGTCTAGCTTGGACCAGCGTTGGCGGAGATATTCTTTTTATCGAAGTTGCTCTAGCTCCTGGCAAAGGCAAAATTCACTTAACAGGCAAATTGGGTGAAGTAATGAAGGAATCAGCTCAAGCTGCCTTCACCTTTGTTAAAGCCCATGCTAAAGAACTTAATATTGATGAAGAGCAATTTGAAAAAACCGATGTTCATATTCACGTTCCAGAGGGAGCAGTACCCAAGGATGGACCTTCAGCTGGAATCAGCGTAGCTACTGCAATTGCCTCAGCTTATACTAACAAACCTGTCAAAAGAAAATTAGCTATGACTGGAGAAATTACTCTACGGGGAAGAGTTTTGCGTATTGGTGGCTTAAAAGAAAAAGTAATTGCAGCCCACTTATCCGGAGTAAAACAAATCATTATTCCTAAAGAAAACAGAAGAAATCTGGAAGAGATCCCTGAAAAGATAAAAAAAGACATAAAATTCACCCCTGTTTCTCAAGCTACAGAAGTTTTATCTCTGGCATTAAAAAAATAGTCAATATTTTTACTATTGAATATTTGCACATCACTAAGTGAGTTATGAGATAATAACTGTATTGTATTTATGCAATATATTACAATTAATGACTAATTAGCGTTATGAGCTAGGTATGAAGAAAAAAGTCTTTTATCTATTAGCCATTGTTTTCATTATTCTCATTGCTGCTGGCGTATACTTTATCAATCCCTTTGCTAATAAAATAAAATCAGGTTTACAGGTCACGGTTCAAGATATTCCTGTTTCTTTATTTTTAAATGATCAGTATTTAGAAAAAGCTCCATATATCAATAATCAAATTATGCCGGGCAACTATCAGCTAAGAATCGTCCCAGATGATCCTAATTTAGCTACTTATGAATTACCAATTACTCTTAATCAAGGCTTTCTCACAGTAGTTATCTGGAAACCTGGACCCACAGCCGATTCTTCGGGAGGAGTAGTTTATGAACTTGAGCCACTACCTGATAAAAAACAAACTGAAGTTTCAATTATTAGTAATCCGGATAGTGCTTTGGTAACCTTTGGAGATTACGGCGAACATTTTACACCCGTAGTCATAAAAGATGTTGAGCCCAAAGATCATAGTTTTGAAATCAGCTTAGTCTCTTTTGACTCAAAAAGACACACTGTTAGGGTTATAGAAGGGCACAGATTAAATATTTTTGCCAAATTACCCAAAAGCATTCGTGCTCAAGAAGGTGATAGTATTCTTTATGAGCAAAACGACAGTCTTGAAGACACTAGCTTATCTGCCAATCCCGCAATTAAGATTAATCCAACTAATTTTTTTCAAGCTGGGATTGAGGTACTTAGAGTTAGAGAAACACCGGGTCTAAATAGCGAGCCTATAGGCTTTGTAACTGTTAATAATACCTACGAGTTTGTTGAGGAAAATGACAATTGGTATTTAATTGAATTCAAAGATCCAACTGACAATCAATTAAAACAAGGTTGGGTTAGTGGTGATTATGTTGAACTACTAAACGTTGAATCAGAAGAACTTTTAGAATAAATTCGCAAATTATCATTGATTTAAAGTTTTAAAATATAGGTATCTCCAGCACGAAAAACTTCCTGACCCAAATCAGATAAGCCAGATTCGTCCAAAAATTGGTAAGCTTCTCTTTCCTTGCTACCAATAAAAATATATTTTAAATTATAGTTTTGTATAAGCTGTTGAGAACTTAATAAATCAGGTTGCTCATACATTGCCCTAACCTCTTCTGTCCTTTGACCTGGAATATCAAAACTTCCTCTCCACAACCATTGATGGACTCTCCAGCCCAACACTGTAGGCAAACCTGTAAAGGTAGAAACTCTAGCATAAGTAGTGTAACTTTCGCCAACTGCCTCTAAAATAACAGGCCTTCCTTGAACATTATTGCGTAACCAATCAATAGCTAAATAATCATCAGCCTCCTGTTCTTTTAACCAAGCCAAACCATTTAATCCCTGATAATTTTTTAGGTTTAAATAAAAGTCTCTGTACCCAAAAAATGCATAATAGCCAACAGACATAATAAAAACAACCAAAACGCCTTTAAATAAAAATTGTTGATAAACAGGCAGTTTTTTTTTGAATCTTGTCCAAGCAATAAGGCTGGATAAAAAAGACGCTAAAAAAGTCATTAAAATAAAACTCTGAAAAGTAAGCTTGAACATCGTATTAGCTCTAGGATGATTTGGGTAAATATCCTTAACATAAATTATTTCTGGTAAAGTGATTAAAATAAGGGAGACAATAGCCATGGCTAGTAAAAATATAGACTCTGGAGTTAACTTTTTTCTTTTTTTCAAAAATTTAAAAGCAATGGCGCCAGTAATAAATGAAACTAGTAAATGAGGACCCCATAAAACTACCAATTGCCAATAAGGAGACCTCTCTGTAACCACCTTGATTCCCTCAGAAATAGATTCAAAATTAAGTAGCCATGGACTTGTCGTCAACAGAGCTGTAATTAAGATAATCAGGGCACTAAAAAGCAAATGATAAAAAAGCTTATAATTAATCACAAGTATTATTGAGCTGATTATTACCATCAGCAAACCATAGACAAAAAAGTCCCAAGTACTTGTACTAATAGCTATTCCCAGCAACAAACCAAGCACTGTTGCTTGGGGAAAATATTTTTGTTTAATAATTTGAGTTAATCTAACTTTTTTTACCCTAGTTTTAAGCAAAACTTTTAGCCAAAGAAAAATGTTGAACAAAATAAATATCACTATGGGCAACCCCCAAACATGGGCATGCAAATCGCTAACTATATAACTGTACGCTGGAAACTCATGAATTGTATTTTCAATAAAACGGGTGGCGTTGGGATACCAATAGCCTTCAAAGCTTTGATTTGTAAATAAATACCAAGTAGGATGACCGTTTCCTGAAAATGATAATAAAAAAACAGCAATTAAAGCAGCTTTTATTGCTGTTGATGTTCCCAACTTAGCTTTTTTTTGAGTAATTTTTTTTCCTCTTAAATCAAAAATTTCACTAACGAAATTATAAACAAAACTAAAAGCATTGATGGCCACTAGCCCCATAATCAAACCAAGTAATAAATTATAACTATAATCTACGCCAATATTCCAAAATTGCGTAACAATTGCTCCCATAAAATGACCAAAGGTGTAATAGTTAATGTTAAATCCAGCCAACCACATATCCTGTGCCGGCAGGGTGGGGGAGCGCAAGTAGCCGGCTATAAATCCAACATCCATAAACTTCTCTAAGCCCTCAATAGCTGGATTAAAACCCCGAATGATTGGTAAAAAGAAGAAAAAAAACAAAAAAATAAACTCTTGGGTTAAAATTATTTTCCAATTGTTTTTCAAAAACTGCTTTACCTGATTTTGTCTTTGTTTGATAAACAAAATAGACCAAACAGCTAATCCAAAAATAAATAAGTAGATAAAAATCTGCTGATTGACCGGTATTTTAAAATGACCCAGGAACCATATTGTTAAAGAAACAACCAACCAAGTAATCAAGCGACCAAAACCCCAGGCTGCATCCTTACTTTTCTGACCATAAAACCAAAAGCCAATAGCAAAACCAATTAATTGCCATAGCAGCAACAACATCCAACAAACAAAAATTAATGCTAAATCTGGAGTCATAATAAGTTTATCAATTAGCAGGTCAATGCAAGAATGACTATATTATATAATTCAATTGTGAAACAGGTTAACCACAAAATTATTCTTTTTATTATTTTCATCATTGCAGCTAGTCTACGCCTCGTTGGGCTAAATTGGGACCAAGGCCACCATCTCCATCCTGATGAAAGATTTTTAAATATGACGATTCACGATATAAAGCTTCCTGTCAGCTTTAGTGAATATCTTGATCCAAAAATTTCACCTCTTAATCCCAGAAACCACAATAGAAATTTTTTTGTTTATGGTAATGCTCCTATCACTTTTAATAAAGTAATTACAACTACTTTTGGAAGAAAAACTCTTCATGAAATTGCCTTAACTGGCAGAGTTTTATCTGCACTAGCAGATCTATTAATAATTTTAGTAATTTATAAGACCGTCCTGTTGTTAGAAAGAAACATTAATCACCCAAAATTATTTATCCCTTCCCACACAAAACTGTGGGCCTGCATTGTTTATGCTCTGTTGGTGCTACCAATCCAACAATCGCATTTCTTTACAGTAGATACTTTTCTCAATCTATTTATTTTTACCAGTTTTTATTTTAGCTTGAATTATTTCTTTAATAAAAAGCTGATCATGTTGGTATTCTCAGCAATTTTTTCAGGTTTGGCCATCAGCTCCAAAATTTCTGGCCTATTTATTCTGCCTCTTAACACTTTATTCCTATTTTTAGCTCACTGGCAAAACAAGCATCACGACCATCAACTAAAAAAACAACTCATTAATCCATTTTTTGTTCTATTAGCCTTTGTGTTAATAACATATTTTAGTTTACGCCTAACTTCTCCTTACCTTTTTGAAAATAGCAACATTTTAAACCCACAGGTTAGTACAGAATTTATTAATAATCTTAGAGAACTCAAATCTTGGGAAGGGAGTGATGTTTGGTATCCACCTGCTATCCAGTGGATAAACAGAGGTATAACTTTTGGATTTAAAAATATGATTTTATTTGGAATAGGCGTTTTTGCCTCCATCTATACATTTGTGGGAATTTTTTATGTTATTAAAGACATTTCTCAATTATTAAAAAATAAAAAAACACTAATTAAAGGAATAGTCTTGTCATCTACTTTGGTCTGGATAACATTCTTCTTAATTTATTATGCTTTGCAATTCGTCCAATCTATCCGATATTATTTAATTCTTTACCCATTTTTTGCAGTTTTTGCTGGGCTGGGTATTGTACAACTACTCAAAAAAGTTAAATTAAAATTGGCAGGCACAATACTCATAATACTTAGCTTAATAATCTGGCCTTTGATGTTTATCTCAATTTATGTCCAACCTCATTCTAGGATTAAAGCTTCAGAATGGATTTTTCAAAATATTCCTCCTGGCAGTTATTTGCTTACAGAACACTGGGATGATGCCTTGCCCCTCAATTTAAATGGACAGCAAGATCAATATTATTTCCATCAACTTCCTGTTTTTTTTCCTGATCACGAACAAAAGTGGCAAGAGCTTGAGCAGAACTTCTCAAAAGCAGACTACTATATTCTTTCTTCAAATAGAGCCTTGGGCAGTATTGTGAGGGTTCCTGAAAAATATCCTCTCATGAGTCAATTTTATCAAGACTTACTGTCTGGTAGAACTCAATTTGAGCTAGTAGCAGAGTTTAATTCATATCCTAGTTTAGAATATCTAAGTATTCCAATTACCTTTGATGATTCTTGGGCAGAAGAAGCTTTTAGTGTTTATGATCATCCACAGGTATTGGTTTTCCGCAATTCGCTTAAATAAATGGGTGCTTTCTCTTTTTGAAAACACCAACTAAGCCTACAAATCTTTGACGATCAATAAACTTAGAAAAAAATTTATCTGGAAATAAAAAAAATTTAGCCAATAGTTGGGTGAGAAATCCAGAACGATGGGAAAATCTGTTAAATGGTAGAAAGCTAATTTTTAGTGTTAAATTCTTCCCAATTCCATACAGTATAAAGTGACTAAATGGCCAGCAAAAACTTATCGTTTCTTTTATTGCTACTTTTTTAAATCCTTGCTTATTAAGCAGGGCTATTAGCTGATCTTTTTTGTAAAGCCTTTTATGATCAGCCCAAATTCCGGCCAACCACCACCAGTCTGATCTTACATGAGTCCCTTGTTTCATCAAAAAATAATTTAAAGGATCCCAGCAAAAAGGAAATTTTAAATGAGGCACTGATATTAGTAATTTGCCATCAGCTTTTAGTAGGGCAAAAATTTTTTTAAGCGCAAACTCTTCATCTGCTAAATGCTCTAAAACTTCAGACAAAATAATGATGTCAAATTTCTGTGGAGTTTGCCATTGATAAAAGTCCTTTTTAATATACTCAACTTTTTGATTGGGTTTATTCTGCTCAGCTATATATAAATTTTTCTGCTCACTTTCTAAGCCAACGATCTTCTTAACAAAACTTAAATTAGCCAATGCATTTGTGTAATAACCACGACCGCAGCCAATATCTAACACACTAATGGGTCTGTATTTGAGGATTTGTTTAAAAATAAATTGAGCTCTTTGCTTAAATGCGGGGTCAATTTCAGCCTCTAATAAACTCAGTAATTTCTCTTCTTGCTGCTTCATAATTAAAATAAGACAGTACTTTTTGATAATTTTTTTGTAAATCGCTAGGGTTATTTAAAAAATTATTAATTTTTTTAATTAAATCATTGGCATTATTTTTCTTAAACAAAAATCCAAATCCAGTTTTTTTTACAACCTCTCTTGCGCCAGGTATATTTGACACAATAACTGGCTTTGCTGCGGACATAGCTTCAGCCTGAACCAAACCAAAGCATTCAGAGCGTGAGGGCAAAATAAACAAATCAAGAGCGTCATAAAAATATTTCAGTTGATTGTTGTTTAACAAGCCTAAAAAGGTTAATTTTTTTCCAACTTCGTCAATCAATTTTTTATTTTCCGCAAAAGTATTTTCATAGGAAATATTGGTCTCTCCAGCAAAAACAAAGTGGATATCATTTCTTTGTTGAATCAACTTACTGATTGCTCTAAGCAAAACATCAAACCCTTTTTCCTGAGTAAATCTACCAGCAAAACCAATTAAAAATTTATTACTCTGTTTAATAGCTTTTAAAGTTCTCTCTAGTTTCAAATTAATTTTTTTTTGTGTTTCTCTATCTCTTGGGTCTTTGGCAAAATAGGGAAGGGGGATCATTAGGGCAAAAGCTTTATGTTTAAATTTTGGCAATAACCTTGAATGTTGAAGATAATCTTGCGTGTAGGTTGCAACTTGATCAGCTAACTTAAAACTAAGGGACGTGAAAATGTTAAAAATTCCTTCAACAATTTTATTTAAAAAATTTTGAGGAAGATTTAGATCTCCTTGATGAAAAATCACCAATCTTTTTTTAAATATTTTACTTATTAAACTAATAAAAAAAACGTTTGAACAAGGAGAATTAACAAAAATAACATCATTTTTTTTCACTAATCTTAAAAAACCCAGCACTAAAGAGCCTGAATACTTAACTCTGCTAAATCCAAACAAAAATGGATGTCGGATTATTTTTATTCCATTGCTGGCTTCTTGAGTGGGTAAATGCTTTTCATGCCTAACTGTTAAAACAGTAATCTCGAACTCTTTTTTCACTGCCTGAGTTAGATAGAAAATTGACTTAGAGATACCAGTCCAATGGGGGTGAAAAAAATCAGTAACAATTACAACTTTCTTCATGAGTATTTTATCGGCAGGTCAATTAAAGCTAGAGCTTTTTTCAAACTAGTTGCTTTTGAATGATAATTGATTCTAAAATCTAAAACATTGCTCACCCAAATGACACGTGTTTTCTTATTTTTATCTCTTTTTGAAACACAATTTTTAGCTAAATACTTAACAATGTCCCAATTATCTTCTATAAACACATCTAGATCTAGCTCCTTGATAATTCTTTCTTTAAACAGATGTGGCTGCTCATCTTTGTCATTCATATAACAACCAAAAAATAATTCATCAGCTCTCATCTTTTTTTTCCATTTAAAATAATCTTGTTGTAAATGACCAAAGCGTCCTGTTATTAAATAGGGCTCTATATAGCCTTGGGCCTTAAGTTGAATAATTTGCTCAAAGCCTGGGGCTAAAAAAACACTGGATTTATGAAGCATTTCCCACAAAAACTGACCCAAGCCAGGCTGAGGCACATAAAACTCCAACTCTTTTCTATTAATTCCCATCTTTTTTTTCTTGATTAAAGAAATGATTGGTCTGACCACCCTTGCAGGGTTATAAAGCAAAACACCATCCAAATCAAAGCCTACTTTTAATGGTTTTTTATTCATAAGGGATAATTATAACTGCCCAAGTTCTTCTGGACAAATGTTAGTAATTTTATAAAGTAAGTAGTCATTAGGAGATCGATAACTAGGCTCATTCTCTCTAACCAACCAGCTGTCATGAACATCAATATCAAGATCACCCTTTCCTGGAGAAACTAAAATATAATCAATTTTTTCTTGCGATAATAGCTCACACCACTGCTGAGCAGCAGCCTCAAAAGAAAAAATAATTGGTAAATTCGCTCGTCGCTCTGAGTCATCATAACCCATTGACCAGGCAAAATATCCATAATCTAAATAAGTTTTCCTACCAACTAATGATGCTGGGTTATAAAGATAATTAGTAATAATAAATGTAGAATTTGGAGAAGTATTTTTTATAATCCATTCACCAATGGGCTGATGTATAGAGTCCTGAATCGTTGCCTGACGATCATTGATGATAGCTGCTGCGTCTAAAACGCCAGAAAGTGTTAAAGGAATAAATAAAACTATTACCACAATTTTCAAGCTCCAGTGCCTTGCCCAAAAATTAACTAATTTTGCTGCTAGCAAAATAACTAAACCAATTTGAAAAAAATTTATCAGTTTATGATTATTGATAATATCTGCTGAAAGCTGGAACAGATTTGCCAAAACAAAATAAAAACTAAAGATTAATAGCCATTTTTTTTGTTTAAGATTACTGACTAAAAATAAAATAGGCCATAAAACCAAATAAAGACCTAAATTTCTCCACCAGTAAAAAAGAATCTCCATCAATGTTTTTTCTTGAGCTAAAAATCCAAAATTAACTTGAATAGATTCAGTACCCTGAAGATAAAAATAGGCAAAACTTGGTAAAGAGAAAACCAAAGCAGTGACATAAATAGAGCCAAACTGCTTAATTAATTTTGGGTTTAAAATCAGCCAAGCAAATATAAAAATAACAGCCATGGCATAAGCTGCTAAGTTTAAAAAGGGCAAAGCTATTAAGGCTAAAATTATGAAAAACCAAATAAATTTATTAAAGTTTTTAATAGAAAAGTCTCTGATTGAAACTGGATCAAAAACTGCTTTAACTAATGGCCAAATTAGAAGTAAAACTAAAGCAATGCTAAAAGCTAAATGTCGTTGATTGGTATATACATTCCAATGCCAAAAAGCACTAATATCATCTCCATTCCATGGGCCAAAGTTTACAAACTGTTCAAGCTGAAAAATTGATACCAAAGAGTTCCAGCTCAAACCTGCTTCTTTAAAGTAATCTACAAAAGTTAAACTTCCATTAAATAAAAATAATATCACTGCCAGTAATCCCGCAAAGGTTACGAGGCTTGATTTTTTACTGTCACTTTGTGCAAATAGTTTGGCAAACAAATAAATCATCAATAGCAAACCAAAAAATCCAACTGCGCTTAATAAATTCAGCGACCAAGCAATGTTTAAACCTAATCTTTCAAAAACTCCAACAAAAAAATAAAACAAAAAATGATATCGAATTGGCTCTCCAGCAAATTGAGGATATTCAGGCGGAAAATTATTTCCAAGCGAAAAAGATCTAATTAATGGTAAGTGGGCTGCAAAATCACTCCATAGTCTGCTTCTCAATAAAAATTGACCGTCTCTGTAACCAAAGGTAAAAAACATCAGCCAGACCGAAAAGGCAGCAAAAATTAATAAAAACAACCATTGCAGATAGTTTTTTTTAAATTGGCTTTGCTTATTAAAAAGACTAAACTTCTTTATAAAATTTTTGATTATAGAGAATGTCTTCATGAAGTTATTTTTGAAATATTATTTTTCAATTAAGATTGACTGTGCTGTGTCACGACCCAGCTGCACTGCATAATTTACGCCCCTATCTGAAGGATAAACATGCTGCATACTTGACCAATATAAATTAGCAAGCGGAGTCTTAACTTTTGGTAAGACTAAACTATGATTTTTCTTTACCAAGGGTTGAGCGCCTTCATTTTTAATCAGATATGAGTTAAGTAAATGCTGCTTAAAATTTGGTGATAATTTATTTAAATACGGTTGATAGGCTGCCAATATTTCTTTTTTTGATTTTTGGTAAAAATTATCTTTAGCTGACAAGTATTTTCCTACATAAACCAAGTGTTGATTGCTATAGTGAGCCTTGTTAATAAAATTTGTATGTTCAACCACTGCCAAAAATGGCCAATTGGATCGATTAATATTAAGCCAATATATATCTTGATCAAAAAAAGGTTTATTTAACACTAAAATTAAGGTCATGGCTGCTAAGGATTCAAGATCCTGTAACTCGCTTACATAAGAAGCCGGAAAATTATCTTGAGCCACTTGCAGCAACTGTTGACTGCTGCCGGTAAAAATAGCTGAATCAAAAAGATATTTTTCTCTACCCAGGGAAATTAATAATTTGTTGTGATCGGTTGCTGCTTTTTTTCTTGCTAGCTTAATGGACTTAACCTCTGCCAAAAATTTAAACTCTACGCCCAACTCTTCTAATTGCGCAGTAATCTGCTGAGCTAGTCCTAAAAACCCCTTTTTAAAATATCCTAGTTTTTTAGAGCGGGCGTAGATTCTAGCCCAAAACCAAGCAGCGTTAACTTTCTCAGCATCTTTATCAAATTTGCCACTAAAAAGCGGCTCCCATAAATTTTCCCAAGACTGACGCCCCATAGCTGCTCGCAAAAACTGTTGGGCTGTATATTTTTCCAATTTTTCCCCTTTAGGCAGAGCTTTTAATCCTGCCAATACAGCACCAGTTCTTAATTTTGATACAAGCGACAAATCAGGATAAGAGAGCAGACTCAACGCAGAATCCAACTTAGCTATTCTTGTAGGAGTGCTTTTTGTTAATGAATAGGTATTAGTATCTTGAAAAAAAAGATCATCTATTAAATCAAGCTCCTTGAGCCACAATTTTATTGCCTGATCATTTTTAAAAATGTGATGATAGTGATAGTCAACCGACCATTGCCAATTATGATCAAAAAACCCTCCGGCCAAACCACCAGGATTCGCTGAGGCTTCAAAAATTATCACCTTTACTCCTGCACGGGCCAACTCATAAGCAGCAGCCAAACCACCAAAACCAGCACCTATAATTGCAACTGTCATAAATTTAAGTTAAATTTCATTTTTAAATAGAGTTTTAATGGTTCCCACAAACCAATTGTGATCACTTTCATGCTAGCGCCAGTTGATTTTCCATAAACACGATCATAATGAGTGACCGGCAACTGCTTAACCTTAATCCTCTTTTTTTTAAGCTTGTATAGCAACTCTGCACTAATAAAAGCTCCATTAGAAAATAGATCTAAATCCTTAATTAATTCAGCTTTAATTAACTTAAAAGCGCAATCAATGTCTTTGATATGAACCCTAAACAAACAATCAATATAAAATTTATATAAACGAGCAAACAAAATTCTTTTAAAACCTTCGGCACGCTTTTGTCTGTACCCAACAATTATTTGATAGTCTTGGACATATTTTACAAAAACTTTTAGTTCTTCTAAATTAAATTGACCATCACCGTCAGTATAAAAAATCCAGTCATACTTGCTTGATTTAAAACCTGTTCTAACAGAAGCGCCATAACCACGGTTTTGTTGGTGAGAAACCACTCTAATCACTTTATGATTGACTGCTAATTTTTGAGCAACTTGTTTTGTTTGGTCTGTACTACCATCATTGACTACAATAATCTCAAATTTTTTAGCAACCAAAGGCAGTATTTCTAAAGCTTGACTAACAACTAAAGGAAGATTCTCTTGTTCGTTAAAACAGGGGTAAAATACTGATAGAGAAGGTAGTTTAAATAATTGTTTAGTTACTGCCATGATGGTATAGCAAAGTATAATCCTTGGACCCATGTCTTGGAAACAGCTACCCCAGTCCAATGAGGTAAAAAGAGCACAAAGGATATAAAAATAAGAGCCAGCAAACTATAAAAACTTAACTTACAAAAAGGCTTCAAGTGAGAATGTAAAAATTCTGCTGAAATCAATCCCAAAAAAGGAACTGCTGGCAAATAATGAAAGTAAAACATGACTCTTGGAGCAAAGATCCAAGGTAACCATGTAGCTAAATAAGTCAAAGTTAAAACTATATAAAGCTTGGCTATGCGTGATTGCCAACCTTTTTTAACAACCACAAATAAAAGATAAATTAAGGCTACAATCCCAACAATATGTAAGGCTGGATTTTCCAAAGCATAAATATTAGCGACTTGATAAGAATTTGCATTCTGACTAGTCCAATACCAAATTGGTCTTAAATTCAAAAACCACTGAAGTGGAGTAGAGGAGTAGATATGTCCTTCTTGCCTATGGGTTTGATACCAAAAAATTTGCTGATGAAGTTGAGTAAAATCAGATAAACCTTTTCCCTGCAGAAACATTTGGGTATAGCTAAAAAGATAAATTAAGGACGGCATCAATAATAAACTAAAAGCCAATAGAGGTAAGAACTTCCAGATCTTTTTTCTAATAACTATAAAAATTAAGGCCGAAAAAATTAAAGCTAGCAACAACAAGGCGCTCCACTTAGTGGCTAGTGCCAAACCAAAAAAGAATCCACTCAAAAGCAGATTGATGTTTGAGGTTTTATTAGTTAGCTTTAATTGCCCAAAAATTAATTCTGGATTCCAACGAAGTAAAAAAAATAGCCCCCAACATAGCCAAAACACCAAAAAAACATCATTCATCATAATTCTTGACTGGACCAACAACAATCCGCTCAAGGCAGTTAAAAAAGCAGCTAATAAACTTAAATTTTGGGCTTTTGAGGAAGGATAAACTTGATTAAATATTTGTTGAGAAAGCAAGTAAACAGCGAAAATAACACCAATGCCAAAGAGGGCAGATGGAAATCTCCAGTTAAAGGCATTGTCTCCAAACAAATTGATAAAACTTGCCTGAATCAGCTTGGCTAAAGGAGGATGGAGCCAATCGTGATTATTAATATTATTACCCACTTCCTCAATTGGACCATGCCACCACTCATAAGAGCGCACATCGTTATTAGCTATTAACCTGACAGCAGGCAAATGATAAACCTCATCAAAATATGATTGATTTGGATAATCTAAATTCCAAAAGCGAGTTAAAAGAACAAAAAGGGAAAGCAGAACAAATAATAACCACTGTTTGTTTAAAAAAAATCTCATGCTCGTATTATAAACCGATCCCAAGACAAAAAATGATCAAGATTGGGCTGACTGCAGAAGAAAAATAAAGCTATCAGCTTCAAGCGAAGCCGAGCCCACCAAAACACCATCGCTCACAGCCAAAAACTGGCTAACATTCTCGCTATTAACACTGCCTCCATATAAAACCGGAACCTGATAGGTTGCCTTAACTTGAGCCACTATCTGTCCAACATGCTCTGGATCTTCACTTTGACCTGTGCCAATAGCCTGCAATGGCTCGTAGGCAATAACCAAAGAATTTTGCAGTTTTTCTTTTTCTTGAGTGGTTTCTTGTAAAACTTTTAGCTGAGATTCAAGATAGGGCTCATCTAAACATAAAACCGGATTAATATTTGCTTCCAGGGCTTGTTGAACTTTCTGTGCCACTACTTCATCTGTTTCCTGAAAATAGCGCCGGCGCTCGCTGTGACCCAAGATCGCATAGTTAATTCCTAAATCCTGCAGATTGTCAGCACAAACAGCTCCGGTGTAACTGCCGGCGCTAAACTGACTTAAATCCTGGACAGCCAGTTTAATCCCGTTAGCCTCCACTATATCACCCACAGCCGACAAAATAGGAAAAGGCGGAGCCAAAACTAAAGAAAGATTATTTTCTTTTTCTTGCAAAAAAGAGTTTACTTTATTCAACCACTCTATTGCGGAGTGCTTGTTATGATTTGATTTCCAATTGGCAACAATTAATTTAGTCATAAGTTGATAATTAATTAATGATTAATATATAACACTCTCATCTCTACTATATCCTGCTTCTTAAAACGTGTTAATATGTGGACTGTAAACAAAAGAACTAAAAAAATTTTAAACGTTTTTCAAAATAAAAATCATGCCTGATATCAATAAATTTTTAAGTCAGCTTAACAACAACCAGCGCCAGGCTGTTGAGCACCTGTCCGGTCCAGCAGTAGTTTTAGCTGGAGCTGGGAGCGGCAAAACCAGAGTGTTAACCACTCATGCCGCCTGGCTAATTCAAAAACAAAAGATCGCTGCTGACAAAATTCTACTGATTACATTTACCAACAAAGCAGCAGGTGAAATGAGTAAGCGTATTCAAGCTTTAACAAATTACCAACTGCCTTACTCCGGAACTTTTCACGGTTTTTGCGCTAGAATCTTGCGACATGAAGGTGGAAAAATCGGCTATTCTTCAAATTATCTAATTTTTGACACCTCTGATCAGGAGGCTTTGCTCAAACAGATCTACAAAGAAAAAAATATCAATCATAAAAAATTTAAGCTAGGAACAATTAAGGCAATGATTTCTCAGGCTAAAAATAATTTAATAGATGTGGATCAATATCAAGAGCAGGCTCAAAACGAATTTCAACATCTGGCAGCTAAAATTTATCGTATTTATCAGCAGCGTCTCCTTGATCAGAACGCAGTTGATTTTGACGACTTGCTATTTGGCATTGTCACTTTGTTCAACCACCACCCTCACATCTTAAATAAATATCAAAAACAGTTTGAGCATGTTTTGGTTGATGAATATCAGGATACTAATAAAGCTCAATATCAATTAACAAAACAGCTGTCTCTGCCTCAAAAAAATGTTTATGTAGTGGGCGATTTTGCCCAAAGTATTTATGCTTGGAGAGGAGCAGACTACCGCAATTTATTTTACCTACAACAGGATTTTGAAAACCTTTCAGAATATAAACTGGAGCAAAACTACCGTTCAACCCAGCCAATCTTAGCCACTGCTTCTAAGCTGATCAGCAACAACACAACTCATCCTATTTTAAAACTTTGGACAAAAGAAAAAACTGGAGAACCAATTACTATTACTGAAACTAACTCCAATGAAGCTGAAGCTGAATTTGTAGTTAATCAAATAAAACAATTAAAAACAAAATATAAATACCAGGATATAGCAATTTTATATCGCACTAATGCCCAGTCACGAGCTTTTGAGGAATTCTTTATTAAAGCAGGTATATCATATCAAATTATAGGCGGCTTCAAGTTTTATGAACGCAAAGAAATTAAAGATTTGCTGGCTTACTTAAGGCTAGTCATAAATGATAAGGATTCAGTGAGCCAAGAAAGAGCGATAAATTTAGGCAAACGTCGTTATGCTAAATTTCAAAAATGGCTGCAGCAAAAATCAAAAAAACAAGACAAAATAAATAAAAAAGTCTCAAAGCAAACCAATCAAGAACAAAGACTTGATTTAGACAGTCCCTATGAGCTACTTAAACAAATCTTAAAAATTACTGATTATTTAAACAAATTTGATCCCAAAAATACAGAAGACACAGAAAGAATTGAAAATATTAGAGAGTTGTTAACCGTGGCTTCTCAATTCCAAGATACAACGATTTTTCTTGAAAATGTAAGTCTAGTCCAAGATGAACAAATGAAAGATTTACCTGTGGACGAGTCGGATAATCGTGTCACTTTAATGAGCCTGCACTCTGCCAAAGGTCTTGAGTTTCCAGTGGTATTTATAGTTGGCTTGGAAGAAGGTTTACTACCCCATAGCCACTGTATGTTTGATGCTGAACAACTAGAAGAAGAGCGTAGATTATGTTACGTAGGTATTACTCGAGCCCAGGAAAAACTATATTTAACCTATGCCACCAACCGTTGGCTGTATGGCCGCGACTGTCAATCAAAACCCAGTCGCTTCTTATCTCAACTTCCTACAGAATCAACTATTAAAAGGCAGTTTGTAAACAGCTACAAACAAACTAAGAAATATAACTCTAGCCAAAACACAACTAACGACCGATCAAAGAAAAAATACCATCTTAAGTTGGAGATTGATGAGGATGATTTAGATGCACTGCTCAGTGACGAGCTGGCTATAGAAGATTTTTTAAATAAATAAATTCGCAAATTAATATTAGTAATAGATATGAGCTCATTTCTAAGGGGTTTCACCCCGAGCGCATTTTGTCCCGCTAAGAGAGACAAGCTGGCGGGGTATTTAATTAGAATAAATTTCTCATGCGTTAAGCTCTCGTTAAACTCTCTACCAATTCTCTAAAACTAATGTTCAAAAACTTATCCAATTCTTCTATAATACTCCCAGACTATGCTTATCAGACCCATTCGGCTTGAAGAAAAAGACCTTTACAACAGCGCAGTTTTCCACCCTGTTCAAACTTGGCAATGGGGTGAATTCCGCAAAAACACAGGTAAAAAAATTGAAAGAATTGGGTTCTTTGAAGACGGACAGATAAAAAATGCCCTACAGGTATTTTTCCACCCAATACCTAAATTGCCTCAGCACACAATCGGCTATTGCCCTAGAGCTTTTTCTCCAGACGAAGATCAACTATCAGTTCTCAAAGAGCTGGGTAAAAAACATAATGCTATATTTATCAAAATTGAACCCAATGTTTTTAAGCCTATAGAGAGAAGAGATGAGCTTAAGCCTTTGATTGATTTATTACTTAACAATAATTGCGAGCCCGGCCGTCCTTTTTTTGCTGAAAACACTTTTCACATAGATCTCTCTCAATCTGAAAAAGAACTTTTTGGAAAACTCAAAAATAAAACCCGTTATAACGTCAGATTGGCCCAAAAAAAGGGAGTGAAGATTATAGAAGATAATTCTCGCAAAGGACTAAATACTTATTTAAAGATCTTAGAAGAAACACTAAAAAGACAAAAGTTTTATCTGCACACTCCTCAATATTTTAAAGAAATGTGGCAACTACTGGCTGATTCTGACTTGATGCATATTTTTCATGCTGTTTATGATGACATACCTCTAGTTTCTTGGGTCATATTTAAATGGCAAGATACAGTTTACTATCCCTATGGAGCTTCACGCGATGCTCATCGGGATGTTATGGCCAGCAATCTAATGATGTGGGAAATGATCACTTGGGCAAAAAGGGGGGGAGCAGCTATTTTTGATATGTGGGGATCTCTAGGAGCTAAACCTAATCCAAAAAATCACTGGTTTGGTTTTCATCGTTTTAAAGAAGGTTATGGTGGAGATTTGATGCAATTTATCGGTACATTCGATCTTGTTTTACAGCAACCACAATACAAAATATTCCAAACCGTAGATAGCTTGCGCTGGAAATTTCTTAGAATAAAAAATAAATTCGCAAATTAAAATTAGTAATAGATATGAGCTCATTTCTAAGGGGTTTCACCCAGAGCACGTTTTGTCCCGTCCCGCTCAACGGGACAAGCCGGCGGGGTATATAATCAAAATAAACTAAAAACATAAGCAACAAATCGACTACTTAATTAAATTTAAAAGCACAATCAATACACACTAGGTTTATAATTAAAACTAAATTTATCAATTACTTAATTAAATATTTAAAAACTTATGAATAAAAAACGTTTTGATCGAATCATGTTAAAAATTGGCGGAGAATCAATGCTAGGCAAATTAAAATATGGGATAGATCCCGAAGCTGCCAAAGAGATAGCCCTTAAAATCAGAAGTATTTATACCAAGCACGTTCAAATCGCCATTGTTATCGGCGGAGGAAACATCTTTAGAGGCGTTGCTGGAGCAAAAAAGGGCATGGATCGTGCTACAGCCGACTATATGGGTATGCTTGCAACAGTTATGAACGGTTTAGCCTTGCAAGATGCTCTGGAATCTTTGGGAGTACCCAGCCGACTTCAGTCAGCGCTTGATATGCCAGCAGTGGCTGAACCTTTTATCCGTCGTAGAGCTATTCACCATATGGAGAAGGGGAGAGTTGTCATTTTAGCTGCTGGTACAGGACTACCCTATGTCACAACCGATACCGGAGCAGCCCTGCATGCTCTAGAATTACATTGTAATGTTTTAATGAAGGCGACAAAGGTTAATGGCATCTATAATCTAGATCCTGAAAAAAATAAGGATGCCAAGCGCTATAAAACCCTACATTACAAAGATGCCATTGAGCAAGACAATATCCAAATTATGGACACAGCCGCCATAGCTATGGTTAGAGAAAATAATATGCCAGTCATGGTCTTTAAACTCTTTGAAGGAGATAATCTTGAAAAAGCAGTTGAAGGAGAGGATATTGGAACTTACATGAGTGGTGAAACACAATCTGTTTTTGCCGAAAAATAATTTTTACAAAATTTTGATAACTTTAATATCAATTCAATTAATATTAAATCAACTATGAACAAAACTTTTGCCATTAATGGTTTTGGCCGAATCGGCCGGACCGCTTTTAGAATCTGGTGGCTCCAGCACCGAGACGAACTAAACTTAGTCGCTGTTAATACTTCTGGCTCTATGCCGATCAAAAACTGGATACATTTGCTCAAAAACGATAGTAATTACAGCAAGTTTGATCCAGAAATTAGCTATGAAGAACATCAATCTAATAAAGAAGTTACAGATGAAAATCCTGTACTAGGTGTGGTTAAGATCCAAGACCGATCAATCACAATTACAGCTCAAAGAGATCCTGCAAAGTTGCCATGGAAAAAATTAGGAGTACAAATTGTTTTAGAAGCCACAGGCAAATTTTTAACAAAAGATGACGCAGGGTTGCATCTTAAAGCAGGGGCTAAAAAGGTTTTACTAACTGCTCCAGGAAAAAGCGATGGTATTAGTACCTCAGTAATCGGGGTTAATGAATTTGATTTTAGTTATGATATTCTCTCAAATGCCTCCTGTACTACTAACTGCGTAGCCCCAGTGGTTCAAGTTTTGCATGAAAAGATTGGTGTAAAAAAAGCAATTTTAACTACAGTTCATGCTTATACTGATAATCAAAATTTATTAGATAATTCTCACAAAGACATGAGGCGAGCCCGTAGCGCTGCTATTAATATCATCCCCACCAGCACCGGAGCAGCCAAAGCCACAACTGAGATTATTCCTGAATTAGATGGTTTATTTGACGGTATTGCTATGAGGGTACCCACCCCTACAGGGTCTATTTCAGACATGGTTTTTGTGACCCAGCGGGAAACTACTGTCCAAGAAGTCAATCAAGCTTTAACCCAAGCAAGTAAAAGTGAACGCTGGCAAGGTGGATTGGGTGTGAGTAGCGAACCACTGGTTTCAAGTGACATTATCGGACGCAATGAAGCCTCAATTGTTGATTTAGAATTTACACAAGTAGTCGGCGGTGATTTAGTTAAAGTTGTAAGTTGGTATGACAATGAATGGGGTTACTGCGCACGCCTGCTCGATCAACTCAAGCTAATCCAGCTTTAAGTTGATAAACTACAAGCATGGCAAAAATATTACACACTGCAGACGTACATCTCAAAAAATTCAACGATGAACGTTGGCAAGCCCTATCTACAGTTCTTAAATTAGCTAATCAACTAAGTGTTGATGTTTTAACCATTGCCGGCGATCTATTTGACCAAAACGTAGCCTCTAATGAACTGCGCGATGAGAAGCTTAGAAAGCTATTTTCTAAACAGAAGTTTAAAATCATTATATTACCAGGCAATCATGACGCCTCCTCCTTTGGCCATGGTTTTTATTTTGGAGACAATGTTACCGTTATTGAAAAATCCAATCAGCTTATTAAGCTAAAAGATACAACAATTGCCGGTATTCCTTTTGAACCCTTATCTGCTAGTGAGTTGTTTAAAACTATTGAGTCAATTAATTCAAAGCTTAACCAAGATTCAGCAAATATCTTATTATTCCATGGGGAATTAACTGATCTTTTTTTTAACAGCAGTGACTTTGGCGATGAGGGTCAAAAAAGATACATGCCTCTTAAGCTTAATTTGCTTGAACATACTAATTTTGATTACATTTTAGCTGGACATTTTCACAGTAAGTATCATGTTAAGCGTCTGCCAAATAAACGACAAAAACAGGGTGGTTATTTTGTCTATCCGGGTTCTCCGGTTTCTATCACCACAAAAGAAATTGGTCCAAGATCAGCTACTCTTATAAATACCCAAAAATCACCTAAGCAAGTCGAGCTGGAAACTTTATATTATGAAAATGTTGAAATCTTCATCTCACCTGAAGATGACCAAAAAATCTTAAAACAAATTGAAGGCCGATTAAAAAAACTACCTGCTAATGCCATAGGCTTATTAAAAATTAACGGATTTATTAATCACAAAAAACTTACATTAACAGAAACTGGGTTAAAAAAAGAGCTAATTAAATTAGCTGAGAAATACAGCAGCCAAATCAGTGATGAAGACTTTGCCATAAAAGATATAGGCGCAATTATTAACAGTGGTCTTTATCGAGTCTTTGTTGATGAGCTTGAAAAAACCAAGTTTGATCAAGCCTATAAGCAACAACTTGTGCAAAATTTTGTTAATGCTCTCATGCAAGTTAATTCATGAAAATAAAACACCTATCTATCAAAAGCCATAAAGTTTTAAAGGATAAGGAATATCCATTCCAACCAGGTTTTAATCTTATTTTTGGCTTTAATGAACAGGGAAAAAGCCTCACCTTAGACACTCTAGTTAAGCTATTATTCGGCAAAGACAGCAAGAAGTTTGAAAATATCAACAGAGTGAAGGAAGATCCGGCTCAATTTGGAAGTTTTGTTAGTTTACAAACCAATCAAAATGGGCAAAAAGAAGTTTTAAAACTCCAAGGAAAACCTAACTTAACAGATTTGGTAGGCCTATCTGCTGATGAATGTCAAAACTTATTTTTAATTCGCAATAGTAATCTATCAATTGGACAAGATTTAGCAGACCAAGATAAATTTTATACTAATTTAACCGATCGCCTAACAGGTTTAAAAACTCAAGAAATTCAATCAGTTAAAAAGGAGCTGCGAAATTGGGCAGAACTAACAGAAAAAACTGACGACTTTCAAAGCACTGATAAGAACCTAAAACTAAAGGATAGACTGAATCAAGCTCAAGATTTAATTGCCACAGATGGCAAAATAACCCAATTAATTCAACAGGACAAAAAACAAAAATGGTCTGACCAAGAGACACTGGCTGTTGAGTTGAGACAAAAATTAATCTCTGTTGCTCAAAAATTGGGTCAACTAGAAACAGCTAAACAAAAACAACAATATCAGTTACTTTTAGAAAAAATCACTCAATATCAACAGCTGACTTCAAGGCTTGAATCATTAAAAAAAATCAGCCAACAGCAACTGAATGAGTATCAATTAGCACAACAAGATTTAGAGAATTTAAAAGAAGCAGAAACAGAACTAAAACAAGAACTTGAGACAAAAAAACAAAAATTAGAACAAGAAGAACAGCAATACAGCGACATCTCTCAAAAAATAAATCAGCAAAACAAAATTAATGAAGAGTTCAAAAATCAGGTCGGACCAGAACTAGTGCAATTAACAAAACAGTCTGCTGATTTAAAGGCTGTTCAAATAAAACCCTGGAAGATTGGCTCATTTATTAGTAGTCTTTTGCTGATGGTATCCCTAGCCGTATATATTTTGCAACCTACTGCCATTATTTTAAGCTTTATTGCAATTTTTTTTATAACTACTGTATTAAGCAGCCTTAAATATTTTGTTTATATACAAAAACAGCAAAAGCTTGATACTCAACTAGAAGAAATTAAGCTAAATTTAGCCAAATACGGCATCAGGGAAAAAGAGCTTGATAATATTTTAGAAAAAACTTATCAATACAATCAGCAGTTTGAACAGTTAAAAAATCAGCAAGCAACCCTGCAAGCTATGCAAAAACAAACTAAAGCTGACATTAGTGAAAAGGAGAGTAAAAGAAATACTCTCCAATCTAGAAAAGAACAAACTTTAAAAAAGATAACTGAAATTAAAGGAGGTTGTCAGGTTAAAAATCTAGCAGAATTAGAAGAAAAACTTAATAAAAAAAGAGTGTTAGAAAACCAACAGCAAAAGCTTGAAGCACTCATCACTGATCAATTAGATACTGCCCCCAATGAACAAAACAACTTAGCATCTTGGAAAACAAAGATCCAAAGAATGAAATATTTAGAAAAAATTGAAATAGATCTCACTTACAGTCAAGAGTTGGTTGAAGAACTAACCCAACAAAAACAAGATTTAGAGTTCAATTTAGAACAACTTAAACAACAACTTTCATCTTTAAAAAATCAACTTCATGATTTGGAAAAAGAAATTAATCAGGTCTTAAAAGATAGAACTGAGCCTTTAGTTTGTGAAAATATGAATGACCTTATTCAGGCTCAACAAGAAATTCAAGATTTTATTGAGTTTCATTATCATCAGCGCCAACAAGCCATAGACACTATCAAAATTTTAAATACCATTGAAAAGCAAGAAAAGGAAAAAGTGGGAGAATTGTTTGGACCAAAAAGTATTATTAGTCAATATTTTAAAGAAATAACCAATAACCGCTACGACACTGTTACTTTTGACCAACCCACAGGAAATATTATGGTCAATTTAAGATCAGAGGAGATATTTTTGCCTGCAGAGAGTCTATCCTCCGGTGCCTACGACCAATTATATTTTGCCATCCGCTTGGGCTTAGGCCAAAAACTGCTTGACAATCAAGCCGGTTTTTTCATTCTTGACGACCCATTTATAAAATCTGACCAGAAACGACTTAGGCAGCAATTAGATATGCTGCTAAACTTTTCTAAAAACGGCTGGCAAATTATCTATTTCTCGGCCAAAAATGAGGTAAGAGATTATCTAGAAAATAAAGTAAACAATCTTATTACTATAAAAAATTAGGAGATTACCGAACAAATCAATCTAGTGATCAGATTATCATATGATATAATGCCCTTCAATTTGAGAAGTAGTTTACAAAATAAAAAGTAATAAATTTATGGCAAATAAAAAGACAACCAGCAATAAAACAACCTCAAAAGAAAAAAAATCAAAGAAAAGTGATCAGCAAGCTGATACAAAAAAAGCTCAAGCAGCTAAAAAACGAGAAGACGATGTACTTAAAATGATTGCAAAAAATGATTCTTTTGAACTCACTTTCCCCTGGCAAAAAATTAAACCTGTGTATGAACAGAAAATTAAACAGCTTGCGGTAAATATAAAACTCAAAGGTTTTCGCAAAGGTAAAGCTCCACTGAATTTAGCTGAAAAAGAAATCGGAACTGAAAAAATAATTAATCGTGTTTTACAACAGCTAATTCCTGAAGCTTACCGCGAGCAAATAAAAAAAAGAAATATCAACCCGATTGCAGACCCTGAATTCCAAATCATCAGCACTAACAGAGAAAATGATTGGACAATCAAAGCAATCACGGCCAGTAAACCTGAAATTAAACTAGATGGTTATAAAAAAATTGTTGCTGAAGCTAAGAAAAAGGCACAAAAAAATATTGACGAACATAATAAAAAGGCCCAGCAACAATCCAAAAAAAGTAAAACAGAAAAAAAGGCTGTACAATCAAAAGCTAAAAAGACTGATGACTCAACTAAACAAAAAATTCAGCCACTAACCAAACAACAGCAAGATGATACTGTTGTTCAAACAGTTTTCAGCCAACTAGTTGCAAAACTGAAACCTGCTATTCCAGAACTACTCATCAAGCAAAATACTAGACAAGAAATGCATAATCTGACACACAAGCTAAAAGACATGAACATTAAAATGGAAGATTTTCTAAAAGCTAGAAATATGACCCAAGATCAGCTAACCATGCAAATGGCATATTCAAGCTTAAATCAGCTGCAAGTTGAGTTCATTCTTAATGCCATTGCTGAAGAAGAAAAAATTACTGTTGAGCCAAAAGAGGTAGAAGAGCGAATAAAGGCAATAGAGGACAAAGGAGTTCGTGAAAAAATTAAACAAGATAAGGCGTATCAACAATATCTAAAAGCTACTATTGCCAAACAAAAAGTGATACAGTATTTATTAAACATGTAGTTCTTTAAAGCGATCTAGATTAAAACATCAAGTAAGAAACCAATAAATAAACTAGATTAGTTATAAAAAAAACCCTGCCTGGTAGTTAATTAAAAAAACTATCAAATAAGATTGACGAAACTAATTCTAAAACCTATAATATATATTATAGGAATAAAATGAGTTCATCAAAATCAAGCCAGGCCTCTACTAAAAGGACTGCCCATCAATCCTCGCATAACCCATTTGCCAGGGCTTTAGCTGAAATTGAAAAACAAGCCGGACAAGAGGATTTCTCTTCATCCGATAAATTCGATAATGTTTCTAGTCCTACTTCAATTTTTGATGCCAGTCAAAATAAAAAATCTGGTCATGTAGACACTGATTCTGACAAAGAGTTGTTAAATTTTGACAAATTAGGAAAAACACAGGCTGAAAAAGTGAAGTATGAACAAATGCGAAGGAAGCGGCACCAAGAAATAAATCCACTAGAAACAGTCGATTACCAAAGAATCAAAGAACGTGATAATGCCAGGATTAATGAAGTAAGGATAGAGCTAAAAAAATTAGCTGAAGAGTTATCCAAATTTTACCAAGAAGTGGATATCACCTTAACCCAAGAAGTGGTGGCTACAGGCGTTGGAGCTATCTATCACGATAACTTTTTTGCCAAACTTAAAGAGTTAATTATGATGCTGCGTCAAAGAGTTAGTAGTGCCCGCACTTGGGCCAGGCAAGCCAAAGCCAAACAAAGAAAAAGAGCCAGCAGATTTTCAACTGGCCTAGATTTTAATAGCAATGAGGCTAAAGCTGCGCACGATGTCTTTCATCATGAAAGAAGCAGTGCCTATGGCGCATAAGTAGGGTGGGTTTAGACAGAGTATCTTTTTGAAGATAGTAATTGAAAATTTCCAAAATAATACTGGCAGGAATGCCTACTTTATAATATACTAATCCGCACTTCGGGCAGTTAGCTCAGCTGGTTAGAGCGTTACGTTGACATCGTGAAGGTCACTGGTTCGAGTCCAGTACTGCCCACATTTTTTTTCTTTTCCCCAAAATTGTATTAGTGATTAAACATAAAAATTTTCTGCTTGCTAAAACATTAAAAATTGTGCTAGCATAAATTTATAAAGCACGATGAAGTAAGGTGAAATTCCTTCACTGTCGCGCAACGGTAGAGTCCGATCTCGTGCTTAGGTTCTTCACCGGAACTTATGTCTGGCTCGCGTTAAGCCTTCAAATATTATTTTGATAAACTTGGCGCTGACCAAGTTTTTTTAACCAAAAAATTAAGCCTTAGAATAAAGAAAGAAAATGTTTTCACAAATAAAAAAACGCAATGGTCAAACTGTTGCCTTCGAACAAAACAAAATTCTCAAAGCTATCACCAAAGCAGGCAAAGCCGCTGGGGAATTCGATGCTAAAGAAGCAGAAAGGTTAACTAAAACCGTTCTGGCTCAAGCTAAAAAAAAGATCAAACAAGAAATCCCCACTGTTGAGCAAATTCAAGACATAGTAGAAGATGTTTTACTTCACTCTCGTTATAAAAAAACAGCTAAAAGCTATATTTTATATCGTGATCAGCATAAAAAAATTCGTGAAATTGTAGATTCAATTAATAATGGCTTAATTGACAAATATCTAAACAAAACTGATTGGCTTGTTAAAGAAAACAGCAACATGACTTACTCCTTGCAGGGTTTAAATAACTACATTGCCAGTGAAATTACAAAAAAATATTGGCTTAACAAAATTTATCCACCTGAAATTAGAAAGGCTCATCTACAAGGAGACTTTCATATTCACGACTTAAGTAGTTTGTCAGTTTACTGCGTTGGTTGGGATCTTTTAGATTTGCTGATGCAGGGTTTTACCGGGGTGTCGGGTAAAGTTTCCAGCAAGCCGCCCAAACATTTCAGAGCTGCCTTAGGGCAAGTGGTCAACTTTTTTTATACTTTGCAGGGAGAGGCTGCCGGAGCCCAAGCTTTTAGCAATTTTGACACCTTACTAGCGCCCTTCATTCGTTATGATAAATTACAATACCCTGAGGTTAAACAAGCCCTGCAGGAGTTTATGTTTAATGTCAACGTTCCTACAAGGGTGGGTTTCCAAACGCCTTTTACCAACATTACCTTGGATTTAAAAGTGCCTAAGTTTTACGCTAAACAACCGGTAATCATTGGCGGTCAATCACAAAAAGAAACCTATCAGGAATTTCAAAAAGAGATGGATATTTTCAATCAGGCTTTTCTGGAAATTATGGCTGAAGGCGATGCTAATGGGCGAGTTTTTACCTTCCCTATTCCCACTTTTAATATTACAAAAGAGTTTGATTGGGAAGCTAAAAACAATGACTTACTATGGCAGGTAACAGGCAAGTACGGCCTGCCTTATTTCTCCAACTTTATTAACTCTGACATGGATCCTGAAGATGCCCGATCTATGTGTTGTCGCCTGCGAATTGATAACCGGCAGTTGCAAAAGCCTTTAGAAAAACGTGGTGGAGGGTTGTTCGGCGCCAATCCTTTAACTGGCTCTATTGGTGTAGTAACTCTAAACTTACCAAGCCTAGGTTATTTAGCAAATAACAAAAAAGATTTTTTCCAAAGATTAAAAAGTCTAACAAGATTAGCCAAAGATAGCCTAGAAATCAAAAGAAAAATTCTGGAAAATTTCACCCAAAACAACCTTTATCCATATACTAAATTCTACTTGAGAAACATTAAACAACGCGATGGCGTTTTCTGGAAAAATCATTTCTCCACCATTGGTATTGTGGGGATGAACGAGGCCATCGAAAATTTGTATAACACCAGTATAACCACTATGAAAGGTGGTCAGTTTGCTGAAGAAGTGCTGGAGTTTATTCGCCGGCAATTGGCTGAGTTTCAGGCCGAAACTGGCAATAACTATAATCTTGAAGCCACTCCGGCTGAGGGTACTACTTATCGGCTGGCCCTTCTTGACCAAAAGAGGTATAAAGATACTATTTTTGCTAATGGGAAAGGTAAAGAGGTTGAATCTCCCTTTTATACTAACTCTACCCACCTGCCAGTCAACTTTACTAATGATATTTTCGAGATGTTGGACTTGCAGGACAATCTACAAACCAAATACACCGGCGGTACTGTAGTACACCTGTTTTTAGGCGAGAGGGTGGAGGACGGCCAAGCGGTAAAAAACTTGGTAAAAAAGATCTGCGAAAACTATCACTTGCCATACTTTACCATCAGCCCGACCTTTAGCGTTTGTCCTAATCATGGCTATTTACCAGGTGAAGTTGAGGTGTGTGATCAATGCGCTAGTGCCTGTGAGGTTTATTCTAGAATCGTGGGGTATCTGCGACCAATTAACCAATGGAATGAGGGTAAACAAGCTGAGTTTGATCTGCGCCAAAACTATAAACAAAACTCTAAAAATATTAACAAAAATATTAACAAACCTTCCTAAATATGATAATTGGAGGTTTGCAAAAGTTTTCTTTAATCGATTATCCAGGAAAAACTTGTGCCACCATCTTTACTCAAGGCTGTAATTTCCATTGTCGCTATTGTCACAATCCAGAATTAGTCTTGCCAGACCAATTCGGTCCCACCATCGCCCTGACCACTGTTTATCAATTTCTTAAAAAAAGAAAAAATAAGCTTGAGGCTATCTGCATCACCGGGGGAGAGCCAACCCTGCATCAAGACTTAATCCCAGTGATGCAAAAAATAAAAAACATGGGTTTTCTGGTTAAGCTAGACACCAATGGCACCAAGCCAGCGATATTAGCCAAGGCCATCAAACTCAATTGCGTGAATTATCTGGCCATGGATATCAAAGCCCCTCTGGAAAAATATAGCCAAATTGTAGACCAACCGGTTGCAGTGGCTGATATTAAAAAAAGCATTCGGCTCATAATTGACTCTGGCATTGAACATGAATTTCGTACCACCATCGTTAAATCCTTGATCAGTAGCCAGGACCTAATTAAAATTGGTCAAACTATTCAGGGAGCTCAAAAATATTATTTGCAAAAATTCATTCCTTCTAAGTTAGTTGATCCAGCTTTAATGAAAAATAAAAGTTATTCACAGCAAGAGTTAGAGAAAATAGCCAAAAAAATCAAACAATGGGTTGAAGTTTGTGAGGCAAGGTAGAAAATAACCATCTTTCATTTCCTCTTGGCAGAAACTCCTAATGAATGTTATAATTGCAACTCAATTAATAATATTTTGACAACATTATTAGAAATCTAAAAATTAACAATTTATTCCAGATCAATAGTGAGTTACAACCGATACAATAGAAAAAAAGATTACATTACTTATAACAACAGAATTAGGTTTCCTAAGGTTAGAGTTTTAGATGAAAAAGGTGAGTCAATCGGCGTTATGCCAACTCAGCAAGCACTAAATAAGGCTAGGGAAGAAGACAAAGATTTAGTTTTAATTACCGATCAAGCCAAGCCACCAGTAGTAAAAATTATTGAACTATCAAAATATAAATATCAACAGCAAAGAAAACAGGCTAAGGCTCGCAAAAAAAATAGAACCCAAGACCTAAAAGAGATAAGACTCACTATGTTTATGGGGGAAGGAGATCTGCAATCAAGAAAGAAAAAAATAAAACAATTTTTAACAGACGGAGATAAGGTTAGACTTAGTTTACAGTTTAAAGGCAGAGAAATTACAAAAAAAGAGTTTGCTTATGAACTATTTTCTAAAGTCATAAATGAGATCGTTGAAGAGAAATTGGGCACTCTAGAAATTGAGCCTAAAATAATGGGTCGAAAAATAATTGCTCAACTAACCCCTGTTTAAATTTTTAAATTCTCTACTGTTACTTAATATTGATTTTTAAAGATTAATTATGAAAAAAAACAAGCAAAAAACCAGAAAATCAGCTGCCAAAAGATTCAAGATCACCGGATCTGGTAAGGTGTTGCGTCGCATTCAAAATTCTAGACACCTAAGACGAAAAAAAAGCAAGCGAGCTATTAGAAAATACCGCCAATATGTAGAAGTAAAAGGTAAAGAAGCTAAAAAAATTAAAAAGATGCTGGGCTTAGCATAATAGATAGCTTTTAAGGAATTCAACTATGGCAAGATCAAAAACAAGTACAGTCCGCAGAAAAAGACATAAAAAAATATTAAAGTTAGCCAAAGGTTTCAGAGGTACTAATAGACGTTTATATAAACGTGCTCATGAGGCAGTTTTGCACTCTGGCCAATATGCCTATGCTGGACGTAAACTGCGCAAAAGAGATATGAGAAAATTATGGATCATGCGCATCAATGCTGGACTGCAGACAATCAACAGCAATTTAAAATATTCTCGTTTCATTAAGGCTTTGAAGGACAAAAAAATTGAGCTCAACCGCAAAGTACTAGCTGACTTGGTAGTTAATGACATTGATGCTTTTAGAGAAGTTGTCAAACAGGCGGGGTTAAAATAACAACATATATTTAGCTGAAAGTAACCCGCCCCAACCGGCGGGTTTTTTGATAGACTTAAATTAATATAATCTTGCTAATAAAACTCACAGACAACACTCAAGCCAACCAGTGTTAAAATAAATTCATAAAAATATGTCAAAAAGAGCTTCTCAAGAAAATCAAAATAATTTCTCTGTAAACGACGATGCCTCTAACAAGCTAAAAAACTTTATACAAGAGGCTGACGAGATCAAAAAACAACTCAGACAAGAAACCCTTAGTCAAGAAAGACTAAGACAAAAATATCTTGGGAAAAACGGACTCTTTAATCAACTCTCAGAAAAAATTACCAAAATTTCAACATCTGAAAGGAAAACCGCTGGCTTACTCCTCAATCATCTTAAAGAAAATCTAACAGACTATATTGAAAACTTAGCTGATCAAGATAAAGAACCTCTGGCACAACAAAATAAAATTGATTTTACCCTACCTGGTATAAAACCAAGGGTTGGGCATATTCACCCTATCTCTCAAGCAATTGAAGAAATCACTCATATTTTTGAAAAAATCGGTTTTATTCGCGTTAGATATCCTGAAGTAGATTGGGATTGGTATGCTTTTGAAAGCTTAAACATGCCTCAAGAACATCCAGCCAGAGATGAATGGGAAACCTTTTTTGTTGATCAACCTCCACATCCAGAAAAAGGAAAAGTAGTCTTAACTCCTCACACTTCAAACGGACAAGTCCGTGAAATGGAAAGAGTAGGGGAGCCACCAATGAGAATGATTAACATTGCTCGCTGCTACCGACGTCAACAAGACGTAACCCACACTCAAATGTTTCATCAATTTGAAGGCATGGTTATTGATAAAAATATTAATATAGGGCACCTTAAAGGCACGATTGATTATTTTGCCCAGCAGTTTTATGGTAAAGAAGCTAAAAGTAGAATTAGACCATTCCACTTTTCATTTACAGAACCATCTTTTGAAGTTGATTTTAGTTGCAATATTTGTCAGGGTACTGGTTTTATAAAAGACGAAAATAATAAAAATAACAAACTTAAATGTAATTTTTGTAAATCAGGCTGGCACGAAGTTGGAGGAGCAGGCATGATTCATCCCAACGTACTAAAAGCCGGAGGCATCGACACTAATAAATACACTGGTTTTGCTTTTGGCTGGGGCGTTGAGCGAAGCTATACACTTCAAAAAGGCTTAAATATTGACGATATTAGATTACTATACAGTGCTAACCTAAGCTTTTTAGAACAATTTTAAAGTAAGATAATTAAAGCCAATCAACAATAAATAATAAATATTAAATCATAATAAAAATGAACATTCTTGTCCCGCACCACTGGCTTCTGGATCATCTTAAAACAAGAGCTAATTCTCAAGAAATGCAAAAGTATTTATCTCTTTCAGGTCCAAGTGTAGAAAACATCAGTAAGACTGAGGGTGACAAAGTTTATGATATTGAGGTCACTACCAATAGAGTTGATGCCATGAGCGTAAGAGGTATTGCCAGAGAAGCTGCAGTGATTTTAAGTCAATATAATCTTGCCTCTCAACTAAAACCTCTGAAACTTAAACAAACAAACAAACTTGAAATCGATGAGTTTCCTCTTCCCAAAATAAACAACGATCCCCAGCTTTGCCAAAGAATTATGTGTGTGGCCATGAAAGGCGTTAAACAAAAGGACAGCCCCAAATGGCTACAAAAAAGACTCAAACAAGCTGGATTTCAACTCCATTCGAATTTAATCGATATTACTAATTACATCACTCACGATTTGGGTCATCCCTGTCATGTTTTTGATTATGACAAAATCATGAATCTGGGAGGAGTAATCAATATCACAGAGGCAAAAGAGGGTAAACCCTTTGTTACTCTAGACGGAATGGAGAGGGAAACAGTTGGTGGTGAGATTGTTTTTACCAATGAGATTGGTACTATTATAGATCTACCAGCGATTATTGGGACAGCTAACAGCAGTGTAGACAAAAATACCAAAAACATTTTATTCTGGATTGAAGACCTAGATGCACAAAGGGTTAGACAGGCTTCAATTAGGCACGCGATTCGCACAAACGCTGCCCAACTCAATGAAAAAAATGTTGATCCTCATCTAGCAGAGGAAGCATTGCTAAAAGGAATTGATCTTTATCAAAAATTAACCAATGCCAGAGTAGCAAGCAAAATTTTTGATGAATTTCCAGATCCTAGAAAAGTTGCCGCCTTTGAGCTTAAGCAGCAAACCTTAAAAAACTACTTAGGAATTAGTCTGGAAACCAAGCAAGTTGAGAAAATTTTATCAAGCTTGGGGTGTGAAGTTGAGGTTTTAATTAATTCGAGTGATCAAAAAGACCAAACTGTTTTTAAAATTCAGCCTCCTACCTATAGACCTGACTTGCAAATCCCGGCTGATGCTATTGAAGAAATAGCCAGAATTTATGGTTATCAAAACCTGCCCAGTGAATTAATGACAGGCGAATTACCCACTAATAAGCCAAAAAAAATTAATTTTAAGATTGAGGATAAAATCAGGCAATTTTTAAGCCACATCGGCTGGCAAGAAATATATAGTATTTCTTTAGTGAGCAAAGAACTAGCTTTGCAAAGTGGATTTGAGTTAGAAAAACATCTTAAACTAAGCAATCCACTCACGACTGAAAATGAATATTTACGCAGAAGTCTAATCCCTTCTCTACAGGAGGCAATGCTAGCTAATCCTCAGGCAGAAAATTTATCTGTTTTTGAGTTGGCTGCTGTTTATCACCCAATAGAAAATGAATTACCTAAACAGTCTTTAAAAATAGGTCTAGTCTCAAACAAAAATTATCGTAAGTTTAGGGGAGATCTAGAAGCTTTACTTAAACAGTTTTATATCACCGGTATGTCGGTGGTATCTTTTGATAAAGATAGTAAAAATTCTTCAAAAAATGAAACTGCACCGTTCATTCGTCAGCACGGTAAAATTATGATTAAGAATCAAAACAATCAAATAAATATAGGTGAAATCTATCTACTTGACAACAATCACTTAGCTGCCCAACTTGATTATCAAAAAATATTAAAGCTGGCTAAAAAATATCCCAATTACCAACCAAGAGTAAAAACTTCTCCAATAATAGAAGATTTAACTTTTACTCTCAGTCCGCAAACTAAAGTAGGTGATATTATCAAAACAATCTGCAATCTTGATCAGCTAATTACTAGCGCAACTTTGACTGACGTTTACCAGCAAAATTTTACTTTTGAAATCAAATATCAAGATCCAACTGACAATCTGGCTAGCGAAGATCTCCAGCCTATTAGGAAAAAGTTAGTTGAACAAATAGAGGATAAGTTTCAGGCAAAACTAGTAGGGCAGATTTAACTAAAATTAGGCAGTAGGCTAAATGTTTATTAATTCTAACAAAAATAAATCACACTCAAAAAAAGAATTAATACTAATTTTTTTACTAGGATTATTAGTCCTATCTATTCCACTTAATCTTTTTTTAAAAATCTCAGAAGAGGGCAGCTTTGTTAATGGTTTGCAAATAGATTATCTAATCACGAAAATACATTTATCTGACTTGCTGCTAGCCTTATTGTTAGTAACTTGGGTAGGCATAAGTTCTTGGGAGAAGGTAAGGATTAAAATAAATGAAACAAATATTTTCACTCAAAAGAATGAATCTAAATTTTTAATAGATGCTATTAACAAAAGAATCAAAAATTTTAAGTTTGTTAAAAATCTTAAAAAAATTTATCCTTTATTAATAGTTTTTTTAGCTATTGCCACCAGACAAGTATTTAGTGCTCAACCCAAAATTGGGTTTTACTTTTTACTAAACATAGGCGTGGTAGCGTTGTTTGGATTTTTTTTATACAAGCACAGCGCAATCTTAAAATCAAAATACATTGCTGGGTCAGTAATAATAAGCTACCTGATTCAATTATTCCTGGGAACTTATCAGTTTTTTGCCCAAAAACCCCTCTTGCCATACCGCTATTTGGGTGAGCCAAGGTTTGAACCATATTATCGCCTAAGCAGACATATCTTTAGTGGCAAAGAAAGAATTTTAGCTTACGGCAGCACTGCTCACCCCAATTTATTGGCAACTGTGGGAGTGCTGTTCTTTTTGATCATAGCTACAAACATTAAAAAATCTTTTAAACAAAAAGAGGACGCCAGTCCTAAGAGGTTTAATCTTTCAATCATTTTCTTAACTCTGTTTTTTGCAAGCAGTATTTTTTTAATCTATATAACTCAAGCAAAAACCGTTTTAATCACATTATTTTTTGGCTCTTTGTTTATCTTTAAAGATCAAATTAATCTCAAAATCTCTAATAATTTCAAAAAATGGAGCTTACTGGCTGTACTTACTTTAGCCCCGATTATATTAACGGTTATGTCATCAGCACACTCCTATAATCCTTCAATTGTGAGACGAAATTTTTTAAACATAGCTGCAATCGAGATGATTCTGGATCAACCACTTATAGGCCATGGCCTCAACCATTTTACCTTGCATTTAGAAAATTTTTCTCAGTCGTTAGAAGTTACTAGATTTGTGCAACCAGCACATCATGTTAGTTTGCTTTGGCTAGCAGAAACAGGTTTATTGGGTTTGGTGATGTTAATCCTTTTATATAAAGGCTTATTTTTACCAACTCGTTCCAGACTACTTTCTGCACTATTTATCATAAGTCCCTTGCTAGCAATGGATCACTTTTTTTACAGTCTACAATCAGGAAGGTTGTTATTTATTTTTTTTGTTATGTGGTGGATAAATGTTTTTGAGCCCAGTCAAAACAACTAGCTTTCACCCTCATCTTCTATGGAGCGTAATTTAAGAATTTAACTCAGGTGTTGGAGTCGGCTCTACAGGGGTTGGAGTTGGCTCTAGTGTTGGAGTCGGTTCTAAAGTAGGCCTTGGAGTAGGCTCTGGTGTGGGGGCTGGTTTTTCCCAAGGCTGTCCTCCAGTACCTATTCTTACCACATCGCTTTTAGCTTCTGTTCCTTCCCTGGAATAGGCTTTTGCATATAATTCATACTGTCCTGCACTTAGTCTTATCTTGCCCTGATAAGTGCTGCTTTCTATAGTTTCACGTCTACTGCCGTTCACCCATAACTCTATTTTTTCAATGCCAACATCGCTGCCAGCCCTAATGCGAACCTCAATCTCTTCTTGATCAAATTCCTCTTTATCTCTGGGTCTTTCCAATCTTACTGAAACATCGTCCCTGTCTCCACAATATTCTGTCGGAATATTGTAACGGCCATCATCTTGGCTCTCAATCCATTGATTAATCCCTTCCATCCAGCGGTTTTTCCCATCTATACTCAAGGGATCATCTCTTCTTAAGTCAATAACCTCCCTTTCTTCGTAATCTCCGCGGGCAATTCTTGCTTCGGTGGCTAATTTATTTTCTCCCCTGCACACTTTTACTTTTTTATGAATTGGATCAGGTAAAGAGGGGAGGGTATTTTTGATGACATACTCCATTTTGCTGGAAAAGTCACTATGAGCCGGATAGCCAGAAATAGCATTAACCTCTACCTGCTCTACAGTATCGGGCGGCTCCCATGCAGGAGACTGATAGCCAGCATCAATCACTGCAAGCATGATTTTGCGCCAAATAGGCGAGGCTCCAGTAGTTCCTGAGGCCACTCTGAGCATGGAGCTGTTATCATTGTTTCCTACCCAAGTTCCAACCAAAGCTTTTTGATTCCAACCAACTGTCCAGTTGTCAATCATGTCATTAGTTGTTCCAGTTTTAACTGCCACTGATGGACCCAAGTTTAAAAACGAGCCAGTACCAAAGGCAATAGCACGAGCACTATCGTCAGACAAAATATGATTGATTAAAAACGCCTCAGCTTCAGACATAACTCTTTTTCCCTCAACTGACCGATGTTCAAATAAAACTTTTCCCTCTCCATCTTCTACTTTTAAAATCGAGACTGGCTCAGTTTTAGTGCCACTGTTAGCAAAGGATGAATAAGCTGACGCCATATCTATTAATTTAACTTCACCACCACCCAACGTGAGGGCTAAGCCAAATCGTTCCAAATTTTGCTGGGTTGGAGCAAGGGTTTTAAAGCCCATTTCAGAGGCCAGCATTAAAAAATCCTCAATTCCAACTAAAGCCAAGGCTTTAACAGCTGTTACATTAATTGAATTACCCAAACTATCACGAATACTAATTGGTCCCACAAAACGTCCTGTGTAATTTCTAGGAGTATAGGGTCTTTCGTTTTCACTTGATCTAAAATCAGTTGGAGCATCAACTAACATTGATGCCGGAGTATAGCCCTTTCTAAGTAAGCCTAAATAAGTTACAGGCTTAATAGCAGATCCAGGCTGCCGCAGACCACTGCTAACCACATTAAATTGGCCACCTTTTTCATTATCAAAAAAATCTCTACTGCCAACCATTGCCAAAATCTCCCCAGTTTGAGGGTTCATAACAACTGCCGCTCCATTAGTAATATGAAGATGCTCAACTGCTTCCACCTCTTCTGCCACAATTTGCTGAGCTGTTTCCTGCAAAGACAAATCAAGGGAAGTAGTAACTCTCAAACCTCCACGTTCTACCAATTCTTCACCAAACATTTCTGTGAGCTGATCCTTAGCATAAAAAACAAAATGGGGGGCACGAATTTCTAGAGTTCCTTTTTCAAAAGTTAGATCTGAAATTTGATCTTTTAGTTCGTCATATTCTTCACGAGTAATATAACCATCTTCTCTCATTCTTTGCAAAACAGCTTTAGTTCTC
>CAYVBW010000007.1:0-38256 GCA_964449995.1 uncultured Pseudomonadales bacterium
TTACATCTCCAGATAGCTGATGAGTTTGTTTAATAGTTTGTGTAAATTCATAGTCTGACCATTTTTCTCCACTGGTAGCATGAAACAAACCAGTAGTTTTACTACTTACAAAATAATCCAAAACTTTAGCAAAATCATCAATAAAGGTTGGTCCAAAAAAATGGTTAATGAAAACGGGATGTAAACTATCAGTGATTAGGCCATTTATGATTCTGTGTGCTACATCAGTTTTTGGGAAGCTGTCAGATCGAAAGGGTTGATCAATTCTTAAGATTGACCAACTTATTTCACTTTCTAATATTAATTGCTCTGCCTCATATTTAGTTTGACCATACCATTCAATAGGTTTGGGGGTGTCAGTTTCTGTATATATAGAAGATTTCTCACCATCAAAGACATAAGCAGTCGAAACATGTACCAAAAATTTATTAAATTTTTGGCAAGCCTGTAAAATATTTTTAGTTCCGTTTACATTTACTTGGTAAGCCAATCCATTTTTATCTCCCTTTTGTTCCCAAGCTGTTGTCACATCTGTAAAAGCTGCCAAATGAACAACAGTATCTGCTTCTGATTTTTCAAAAGCAGACATAACTTGATCTTTGTTGGTGATATCTATTGGCTTAGTTGGATGGGATATTTCTAAGCTGTCAAATTTATATTTATTGCTGTAAAGCTGAGTAAATTTTGATCCCACTAATCCATTGGCTCCAGTAGTAAGTAAGGAAATTTTTTTCATTAATTTAATTTTGGACTATTGATAATGTTTTTCAAACCAGTCTTTATTTTTATGCTTTAACTCTTGCCACCACTGAGGGTTGTTTTGGTACCAATCAATGGTTTGTTCTAAACCCTGCTCTAGAGAGACGCTAGGTTCCCAATTAAGTTCTTGGTTAATTTTTGACCAGTTAACAGCATATCTGCGATCATGGCCTGGTCTATCTTTAACTGTCTGAATCATATTTTCTGGCTTATCCATCAGTTTAAGAATCATTTTAGCAATCTGTAAGTTTGAAATATCTTCAGTTAAGCCACCTACCAGGAAAGTTTGATTATTTTGATTTGAGTGCAAAATCTCATCAATAGCTTGACAGTGGTCTTGAACATAAAGCCAATCCCTTACATAGTTGCCATCCCCGTAAATTGGGATTGGTTTGTCTTCCATTAAATTAGTAATAGCCAAAGCAATAAACTTCTCTGGGAATTGATAAGGTCCATAATTATTAGAGCAATTACTAATAGTATAATTTAGACCATAGGTTTCACCATAAGCTCTAACTAAGTGGTCGCTAGCAGCCTTACTGGCAGAGTAGGGACTTCTTGGGTCATAAGCAGTATCTTCATTAAATTTTTCAGAAGAGTTTAAAGGCAGAGAGCCAAAAACTTCATCTGTAGAAATATGATGAAAAAGTTTTAGTTTATGTTTTAGGGCTGAATCTAAAAGAACCTGTGTTCCCAACACATTAGTTTTTAAAAAAATTTGAGGATCATCTATTGATCGATCCACGTGAGATTCTGCAGCAAAGTGCACTACCCAATCAGTATTAGCCATAACATCATTGACTAAGGTTTTATTGCGAATATTTCCTGCAACAAAGGTGTATTGAGGATTATTTTTAATACTCTCAAGGTTTTTTAAATTGCCAGCATAAGTTAGTGCATCAAGGTTTATGATTTTGTCTTGCTGATACTTTTCTAACCAGTAATGAATAAAGTTGGAGCCAATAAAACCAGCTCCTCCAGTGACTAGAATAGTTCTGGGTTTTGGATTTTTTTTAGTCATGATTGTAAAAATAAATATTTAAGAAAATTTGTTTAAGTTCCTATTCTATTTGATAAGACTCATCTATTAAACGCTGTGTTTCTTCTCGGCCCAACATCATTCTGACTCTAACATACTTATCCTCGAGGTTATTATAGCGTCTTCTTTCTAGCCGCCATTGAGATTGAAAATAACTAGTTAAAAAGATTAGCATGACAATAGTTGCAACTAGTAGTCTGATTAAATTTTTTGTTTTGAGAGGAATTGGAGTATATTCTGTTTTTTTTGCCATAAAATTAGGGTTACTTAATTATTTAAAATTTTGCTGCACAAATTCTTTTAAAGCTGCTTCATCTCTGATTATATATACCCATTGATTTTGATAAGGGGTTAAATTTTTTGGGTGCTCAATTAATCCCTCATTATCATCTGGATATACGTTCAAAGAAAGGGGGGCTAAGGTCAAACCATCAAGGTCGCTTGCGAAATTAACAGCAATAGATAAGATGTCTTTTAGAGGTAGATATTGATTAAAATTTAGTTGATAAAACTGAAGAAGAAAACCTGCTAATTGAGGTTGATGCCAGTATTTTTTGGGCTCTGATAAGTTTTTAATTAACGCCTGAATTACTTGCTGCTGACGTTGAGATCTAGCTAGATCATTGCCAGCATTTAAATCTGAGCTATGTCGGCTGCGGATATACTTAAGTGCTGTTTTTCCATCCATTGTCTGTAATCCTGGCTTAAACTCCACGGTTTCATATAGTTTCTCGGGATCTTTCTCAACCGTAATGTCAACGTCATCTCTAGGATACATTTCGTCAACAAAGCCCTCCTGCACATTAACGTTTACCCCACCTACTAGGTCGATAATTTCAGCTAGTTGATCTAGAGAGATTATTAAACTGTAATTAATATTAGTGTTGGTGATTTCTTCAATAACTTCTTGAGGAAATTTAGTGGGTTGCTCAGGGTAGCGGATTTTACCATATTCTAGTAAGGCATTAATTTTTGTTTGGTAGGGGCTACTCCATAAATCTCTCGGTAAGCTGAGTAAGGTGATGGTATTTTTTGTGGGATCAATTTGAGTTAAAAGAATACTATCAGTAAGCTGTGGAAAGTTTGGTCTATTTTCTGTTTCATCTACTCCCAAAATTAAAACAGTTGTTTTTATTTGAGAGAATTGTTTGGGATCTAGTTCTTTTAATATACTGACAAAGTCTTGGTGGGACAGATTTGCTGCCAGCAAAAACAGTTGGTATTTTTGAAAAAGCATTGTCAGGAAAAAGACAAAGGCAAAAACCATAGCTCCCACATAAGCAATAATACCCACCAAAAGCCCCTTGGTTAAAGTTTTTCTATTTAAGATAAGTAGTTTCTCTTGTTGAGCTTCTTCCATAAGATGGATGATCTAAATCTAACTTTCTTATCTTATCAAAACTAAGAGGTGCAAGCTAGGCAATGAACAAACAAGACCTTACGGACTACAAGTGTTACAATATTTTTCATGTCGCTTTTTTTTTCAATATTTAAAAAACAATATTTGAAATACTGGCTGCTTTTTTTTGTTTTTATTGCTTCTTCTTGGCCTTTGCTTCAGTCTGGCATGTTTAAAATACATGACTTTACTCATGGAGCCAGGATTGCAGAAATGAGTAGAGCCTTAAGTGATGGACATTTTCCGGTACGCTGGTCGCAGAGTTTTGGTTTTGGCTATGGCATGCCTCTATTTCAATTCTACGGACCTTTACCCTTTTATATTGGGGTAATTTTTTATTGGCTAAGCAATAATTTAATTTTTTCAGTAAAAACCTTGTTTTTGATAGCCAATGCTCTCACTTTAGTAGGTGGGTATTTGCTTGGGAAAAAACTTTTTAAAAATGATTGGGCAGCGTTAGGTACCAGTCTGGCTATGTCTCTAGCTCCTTATCGGTTTCTTAATCTGTATGTTAGGGGCGCATTAAGTGAGCTTTGGGGTATTATGGCTTTGCCATGGATTGTGTGGGCAGCTATTAAGGTCATTAGAAATGAGAGCTGGGGATGGTTAATGTTGGTGATGAGCTTATCTTTCTTATTTTTAAGTCACAATATCTCAACCATGATATTTTTTCCGTTTATAGTGGGGATAATAGTAGTTTATTTAATAGCCTATTGTCTAAATCAAAAACTCAATATTTTAGAATTTTTTCAAGCAATTAAAAGACTTGTTTTCTCGGGCCTATTAGCTTTAGGAACTTGTGCATTTTATTTATTTCCAGCTTATTTTGAAAAAGATTTAACTCAGGTAGATGATTTTATTTTGGCAGAATATTTTAATTTTAGAATTCATTTTTTATATTTAAAGCAATTTTTTAGACCCAATTGGGGTTTTGGGGGCAGTGAGTATGGTCCTGACGATCCGATCACTTTCTTTTTGGGCTATGGTCAGATAATGGCCCTTATTTTAGGGCTGGTTATGCTTTACCTTCTTTCTCGAAAATATTTCTTAAATAAAAACAAGAAGAATCAAGCTGTGTTATTTTTTGTAGTGGGAGTGTTGTTTTTATTATTTTTTTCTTTGTTTATGACCACTTGGTATTCAGGCAGTATTTGGGAGACATTAACTCTGCTTGAGTATTCGCAATTTCCTTGGAGATTTTTAGGCATAAGTATTTTTCTAATGTCAATAATTGTTGGCATTGTGCTTACAAAAACAAAAAAGTTTTTTTACAAGCGGAAAATAAATTTAATAATTAATGTTTTTATTATTTTAGCTATTTTGTTGAACTTAAGATTTACTCAGCCGGAAAAGTTTTTAGATAATCCTGAAGATTTTTATTATTTTGATTCTCAAAAAATAAGCGCTGAGATGAGCCACACTTTAGCCGATTATGTTCCTCAAGACTTTAATTTAGATCTTAAACCTGCTCAAAGTTTTATTGTTGAGCAGAGCTACTTAGAAGACGGCACAGTTCAGGTGTTGGAAAACAAAACACATTATAAAAGATTTTTAACTAATTTTGATTTATTAGAGCAAACCACCTTAGCGGTTGCCAACTATCCAATTTGGGAACTTTCAAGAGACAATCAGACCATTGCTATAAAAACCGATGAGGATGGCTTAATCAAGTTTCAGCCTGAATTGGGAAGCCAAGAATACGAATTAAAGCTAAAATCGACTAAAATTAGAAAAGTAAGTGACTACATCTCTTTAATTAGTCTACTTCTGCTTTTGACCTTGGTGACAATAAACAAAAAAAGTAGCACAATGATTAAAAATGCAAAAAAATCTTAGTTTTGATTCTATGGATCCAAGAAAAAATGTTGATGAGTTTTTTTCAGAGGATGAAATTCGCAGCATTAAAAGCAAAACTGTTACCGGTGCATTTTCGTATTTTTTTAAAACAGTTTTACTTCAGGGATTAGGATTAGTGACCATTTTTCTATTGAGTGCTTTTTTTGAGCCTGAAGATTTTGGAGTCTATGGGTATGTGATTCAAATTATTGGTTTATTAATCTTTTTTTCTGATATCGGTTTGGCAGCAGCATTGGTTCAAAAAAAGAAAGAGCCAACCCTAACTGATTATCGTACTGCATTTACTGTTCAACAAATTTTATCTTGGATAATTGTGTTGGTAGTTTTAATCATTTCTGCTACTGGCATTGTTCAAAAAACAGTGGGTCAACAAGGAATTTGGATTTTACTAGCACTAGCTGTTTCTTTTCCCTTGGCTTCACTAAAAACAATTTCTTCAATACAGTTAGAGAGAGAGCTCAAATTTTCACTGTTAATAGTTCCTCAAATTTTTGAACAAGTTACTTTTGATATTATCTTAGTGTATTTTGCTTGGCAGGGGATGGGGGCTGGAGCTTATACGTGGGCTATCTTGGCACGCTCCATTTTGGGCACTATTGTAATGCTTGTTATCAGGCCTTGGAAAATAGGGATAAAAATTAGCAAAAAGTCGCTCAAGTCTATGCTTGGATTCGGAGCTAAATTCCAACTAAACGATTTTTTGGCTAGAATTAAAGATCAACTATACTTTTTGGTTTTGGGTCAAGTATTGCCTTTAAATCAATTTGGCTTTATACAGTGGGCAAAAAATTGGTCAATGTACCCGTATAATTTAACTGTTCAGAATGTAATGGCCATTACTTTTCCCACATTTTCAAGATTACAAAAAAGAAAAGACTTATTAAAAATAGCTTTAGAGAAGTCAATTTTCTTCATTAGTTTGCTAATTTTCCCAATTTTAGCAGGAATGAGTTTATTAATTTCTCCATTAACTCAAGTGGTCGAACAATATACCAAGTGGCAACCTGCCATTATTAGTTTTATATTGTTTGCACTAAGTATTGGTTGGGCCGCGATCTCCACTCCACTAGTAAATGCTCTTAACGCCATTGGCCAAATCAACAAGACCTTAAAACTGATGATCATTTGGACGACCTTAACTTGGGTTATTACACCAATTGCTATGTTGCTTTATGGTTTTAATGGTGTAGGTATAGCAGCGTTAGTCGTTTCCTTTAGTTCGGTACTATCAATCAAGTTTGTTAAAAAATATATTGCGGTAAATATTTGGGATCAAGTGTGGCGGCAGTTGTTGGCTGCTGTTGGTATGGTAATTGTTGGATTATTTTTACAGAGTGTTGCCAGTCAAAGTATTAGTCGCCTTTTATTTACAGCAACCATAATGGGGCTAAGTTACTTGATAGCTTTAATAATTTTTGGCCATGATAAACTTATTAAAGAGATCAAATCTTTAAAAAGCTAGCTTATTTAAAATTGATAAGTCATTAAAAACTATGAAATTATTCTTAAATCTTTATTTGATATTGGCTTTTGCTAGCTTAATGACAGAAAGTATTTTGAAACCAATTTCTTTTCTACCAGATGGTAGATTATTATTAATTAGCCTAATATTAGTGTTAATAATTTTAAGATATAAAAAAATGCAAATATTTCATCAAAAATTAAAAAGAATAAACGATTTAGTACTAGTCGTTCTAACATTTTTTGCCTTCGCTGTTTTATTAGTTGAGAACATATATGGTTTTCAGTATGTATATAGCCAATTCGGCCTGTCTTATTCTAGAATATTTTACTTGACTTTAGCGAGTGCCATTCTCGCTTTGTATTTTGCCTCGTTTAATTTGACAAAAAGATTTTTGAAAAGAACCATTTTTGTCTCGCCAATATACTTGGCACTAGGTGGATTTTTTATTTATCTACGCAATAATCATTTGTTTAGACTGTGGGTTCAAGATGATCACGTAGTTGAATATTTACAGTTTTTTTTACTACTAATCAGTGCTTGGTTTTGTTTTAAGTTATTTAGGCATTGGTGGCAGAAAGAGAAAGTATTGGGAGTATTGTTTTTAATGGCGACTTTTATTTGTTTGTTTGTTGCAGGAGAAGAGATATCTTGGGGACAAAGATTGCTGGGTCTACAAACACCTGAATCACTAGCAGAGCGCAATCTCCAAGATGAGATTACTCTTCATAATGTTGATGTGGTTTTTGGCCATGTTTATAGAGGCTATATGTTGATCGGTTTTGTGGGTAGCACAAGTTGGGTAGTTTTAAGAATGATTAAAAACAAAATCTCGCAGCGATTAAAGAGAATTTTTTATAATATAATTCCTGATTGGTATTTGACTCCCTATTTTGCTGTTGCCTTTTTTTATAACTGGGATCGGTTTTATTTAAGACCAAGGACTGGCGAAGCTTTGTGGGAAGAACCGATGGAGCTACTCTTAATAATTGGGATAACAATTTTTTTTGGAATAAAATACCTCAGAGTTTATCCTGAGAAAATAAAAAAAATTAAACCTGAAATTTTAGATGATTAAAGGGACTATCCATGCCTAAAGGGCTAACTTCACAAACTAATATTAAAAAAGTTTTGTTGTTAATAGTCATAGTGATTGGGTTATTTGTCAGGGTAATAGATTTAGAAAATACCCCTAGTGGCCTACATGCTGATGAGGCTTCATTTCTATTAAATGCGCAGTCTATTTTAGAAACCGGGAGGGATGAAGATAATAGGCTTTTACCAATCTCCCTTAACTCTCTCATAGATCCAAAACCTGCCTTATATTCATATTTACAGATTCCTTTTATAGCACTAATGGGTCCTTCGATTGCCGCAGCCAGATTACCAGCTGCCATAATGGGAACAGTGTCTTTAGTGTTGATATATTTCTTGATGAAGGAGTTCGGCAAAGAGGAGCTGGGTTTACTAATGTGTTTTTTATTAGCAATCTCCCCGTGGCATATTGTGGTTAGCAGAGCCACTCAAGAGGTTATTCTGTCATTTTTATTTTTAATGTTAGCTTTTTATTTTGCTAATAAATTTTTTCAGACTGATAAGAAAAAGTGGTTATTGACATTTGCCACTGCTGGTTTTTTTTCAATGTATGCTTATCATTCAGCCAAAATTTTTCTGCCCGTTTTTATACTTGCATGGGGTACATATCTATTTATTAAAGACAAAATAAAATTAAACAAAATTTTGTTAGTTGTTGCTGCAGTTGTTTTTAGTGTGTTGATTTCAGTTAGTTTGCAGGAAAGTACATCAAGATTTAGTGCTATTGGCTTGTTAAATGATCCAGCTCCTCCAGCAAGAGTACTAGAGCAAATTTATGGAGCTACAGGGATTGTTCCCAGCTTTGTTTTGAGATCTTTTTATAATAAACCTACTGAATATTTTCGAGAGTTTGTAAGTGAATATCTAAGTCACTTTGATCCTGATTTTCTTTTCATTTCTGGAGGTGAGCCAAAAAGATATTTAGTGCCGTTTCACGGGTTATTTTATTTGGTTGAAATCCCTTTATTTTTACTTGGATTATACGCTTCAGCCTTACAGAAGAAAAAAAGCTTATTTATTTTTTTTATTTTAATTTTGTTCTTAGCCCCTTTACCTGCAGCCTTAACCTCTCAAGAAACGCCCAGCATGATAAGAGTTTTTCCTATGATGACGGCAATGATTTATTTTATAGCTGAAGGTATTTTATTTTTGGCAAAGTTAAAGGTTAATTGGAAAACTCCAGTTTTAGTTTTACTGTCCTTATTTTATTGTTGGCAAATTAGTTATTTTGCAATGCAATTTTTTGTTCAGCAAAAAGTGCATCAGCCGTGGTATAGAAATAATCCTTATTCTGAGATTGCTCATAAACTTACTTTTTTAGAATCTGATTTTAATAAGATATTGGTCACTAATGATTTAAGACCACTTTATGCCTATTTTGCACTCGAAGGCTTAATTGATATCTTAGCTTTACAGAAACAACCTCTGGCTAGGAATGAGGCAGTTTATCAAATTTATAAATATGAGTTTAATCAGAAATCTTGTTATCTGGGTGAGTTGGAACCTGGAGTTTTATATATTGCAGAGTCAGTCTGTAGGGAGCAGTCAAAAGAGCTCAATAAACTAAAAGTGGTGGAGTCCATTACTTATCCGGATGGAAATTTGGTCTATGAGCTACTTACACTACCTCAAGAATATGATCAAAAAGTACTATAGCTTGTTATTAATAGTTGCCTTACTGTTATTTGTTGGTTTCTGGCATAAGGAGCTGTTGGGAGACCGACTTTTAGAGTCAGATGATTATCAACATCATGCGGTTCGCACTGCCAACTATTATTTAGCATTAAGACAAGGACAATTCCCAGTGAGATGGGCACCTAATTTAAATGAGGGTTACGGTTATCCCGCTTTTAATTATATGTATCCGCTTCCCTATATGGTTTCTTCGTTTTTTCATTTTGCCGGAGCCTCAGTTCAGCAAAGCGTGAATTTAGCAATGCTCAGCGCTGCTTTGCTGGCTACAACAACTTCTTATTTATTAATCAAGTATTTAACCAAAAATAACTTAGCAGCGATTACCGGAGCAGCTATTTATACACTTAGTCCTTACCCTTTGCTGAATATTTTTTGGAGAGGAGCTATCGGAGAAGTTTTTTTTGTCGCTTTTGTGCCATTACTTTTGCTAAGCCTTATCATCTTTTTTAAATCTAGAATTCCCAGGTTAAAAAAAATTGGACTGCTATTAACAAGTCTTAGTATTGCCTTATTAATTTTAAGCCACTTTCCATCTCTGACGCTACTATTTCCTATTACATTACTGCTAATTATGGCCCTTGTTTTTTTTGATAAAAAAAAGGATTCAATAAAAACATTTTCAGCAGTTTGTGTTGCAGGTCTTTTGGGTATACTTATGAGCGCTTGGTATTGGTTGCCAGCCTTTTTAGAAAAAAATTTAATTACTTATGAAACAGGAACTTCATTAACTCAGTATCAAAGTCATTTTGTTTCTTTAATTTCTCTCTTTGATATTAGAAGAACAATCCAAAGCAGTGAATACTTTGTTGAGGTGACTCAAATCGGCGCAGCTGGCTTACTGATTGCTGTTTTAACCATATTTACGCTTTACAAAACTTTAAAAACAAAACAAAACTTAAGTAAAAAAATTTTTATAGTTTGGAGTTTATTAGTTTTCCTAATCTCGATTATATTAATGATCCCGCTCTCTAGATCCTTGTGGGATAATTTTAAGATTTTTCAACTAGTTCAATATCCTTGGAGAATTTTGTGGATGAGTATGTTGGCTGTGGTTGTTATGTTTGCCAGCCTTATTTCTAATTTTTCAAAAATACAACAGCTGTTAATTACTTTAGCGATTTTTGTTTTGGTTTTTTGGTCTGCAGTTACATACACTCAACCCAAAGGGTATTTTAGTCGCGCTGACTTTGACTGGTATGAGATGGGAACTACTGGTTCTAGTTTTGATGAACATCAACCAATTTGGTCTCAAAAACCTTATTATTTTCCAGAAGAGCTGATGTATGTTGACGTTTCAAGGTTGCCCTTACTGGCAGAGAGTGAAAGCAAAGATCAATTGTCAAATATTGTTTTGCCTTTAAGTGAGCTTGATCCTAATATTCAAAGATTAGATGGCACAAAAGTAATGTACCAATTAGAGAATGAGCAAAAAATTTTGGTATTACACAAACGGTTGTTTTTTCCTGGATGGACTGTTGCTGTTAATGAAGCCCCAGCCAAACCTTTAATTGATGTTTCTCGCTATGAGGGGATTATGGCTGTTAAGCTACCAACGGGAGCTAATAATGTTTCAGTTCAATTTACCGGGAGAACTAAAATCAGATTAACGGGAGAAATTATTTCTATCATTTCAATTTTAATATTTGGAATAACTTCAGCATTACCTGCTAAGCTGTTTGTGAAAAAACTAAGCAAGTAATGACTATGCTACAATCAAACTTAATTAAATAGGCTCTAATCAAGTTTCTTGAAATACTAAAATTTACTCTAATCCTAAATGTATTTAATAAATGTTTTTAAGAATTTGTCTAATACTAAAAAACTGTTTTTAGTTGGTTGTTGTGTTTTGTTCTTGTTAGGTTTATTTATTAGATTCTTTAGACTAAATCAAATTCCTTTATCTTTTTATCACGATGAAATGGATTATGTTTTTACTGGTGAGGCAGTGGCTAGGTGGGGGACTGACATTACTGGCGAATGGAGTCCATGGCAGCTGAGGCCTTTAAAAACTCTTAATTATACTGCTGAGTTGCCTGCCTTATTTCATGCTGCAGCCCAATTAGCGTTTGGCTTTGGACCTCAAACTGGACATGTTCCAGCAGCGTTTTTTGGACTACTAATAGTGATAAGTTCAGCTACGCTGGCGTTTTTCTTAACCAAAAACAAGGTTCTATCTACGTTAGTAGGAGTGCTGGTGGCCACCAATCCATGGCATATCTTTCTTTCTAGAATGGGCTATGAAGCCATTATCTCACTCTTTTTTCAATTAATATTTATCGCCATGGTTTGGTTAACAACTTCCAAATTAACTCAAAAACCACTGATGAGAATAAGCAACTATCTCATCATGCTGTTATCAATATTTTTGGGATTTTTTACTTACCACGGAGCTAAATTTACTTTCGTCGCATTGATTGTTATCGCTTGTTTGTGGCTTTTTTTTCAAAGAATCTCAAAAATATGGAAAGCTACTTTAATTATTAGTTTGATTGGATTTTTGTCTTTGCTTATGTTCCATATGGTACAACTCAATCAAACAGGAGCTCTTGGTGAAAGAGATTCAGAGCTTTTAAACACTGAGTATTTAACAGAGATTGTTGATGAAAGAAGAAGACTTTCTTTTTCTAGTCCCTATACTAAGATGATGATAAATAAACCAGTTGTGGCATATGAAGCGCTTATGCGCCGCTACACTAGTGTGTTTGATGTTTATCGACTAGCTGTCAGGGGTGCTGAAAGTGGTTTTCAATTTTCTTTATCAGTTCATGGTTATTTTTATTTAACAATGATTCCTTTATCAATTATGGGTATTTATTGGTGGTTAAAAAATTATCCAAAAGCAGGGTGGTTTTTACTAGCATTTTTGGCTGTTTCTCCAATAGCTAGTACAGTAACCATTGGCTACCAGACAATTTTTAGAAGTGCCTTAACCTATCTTTTAGTTTTAATTTTCTCTGGGGGTGGGGCTACTGCGGTTTGTAATTATCTTTTTAAGTCAAAAAATTCATCTCTGGGGATAATAACTATTTTTGTTATTTTGTTAATGGAAGTTGTTGCCTTTGGATCTAACTATTTATCACGCTATGCACTTGTGTCGGCTGATAACCATTATTTTTTTGAGAGGTTACTGGCTGATTATGAAAGCAGGATAAACGAGCCAGTACTGGTGGTTGTGAGCAATGAAAAAGTTTATAGTCAGGCAAGAGCTTTGGTGAGCTATAATCAATTAATGCCAGACTTAACCTTAGAGGAAAGATTACAATTTAGCGATCCTTCTGTGAGTAGGGACTTTAAATTTAAAGACACCACTATTACCGGTTCGTGTCCTAATTTAGAAGAGGTGAGAGAAGTGATTCAGGTAGTAGATCAAATGATGTTTGGCCGTTGTGATTATAAGGAATTTTTGGCAACAGCCTCAGCGTCTTTAAATGATACAAAACAGCCCCAGAGGTTATTCGCAATTAGTTCTCCAATAGATAGTGGTAGTTATTTTTTCTTAATTAATGATCCGATTTGTGATCCAGAGCAAGTGGGTAATTTTGTTTATGTTGATGATATTGACAATTACCAACTACAGCAGCTGTGTGATGAAGAGTTTTGTCAAAATTGGATAAAAAGAGAGTTTTAAACAAAGTGAAAAGGCAATCACTTTGAACTAGTGTTTGAAATAAGTAGACTAGTTTAGATTAATAATTGAGTGGTGAAGCCAGTTTGAGTTTTCAAGTAGGTCTAACTCATCACTGGTGTAGTTAAAGAAACCAACTGTTTGTTTCATTTCCTGAATAGGTAATAAAAACCACAGTTCAAAAGATTTTTGTGCTGAATTAGATTTTGGTTGATTTTGAATAAGCAGGATTTGGTCTGTTTTTAGTAAAACTTCGCTGTTTTCATAATCTTGAGCAACTTCTAACAGCGAGAATTTTTGATCAACAACACTTTCTGTACTCAAAATATAAGGGCTAGTGTAATAAAGAAGAGCTGTTTTTCCCGAGGGTTCGATATTCACTATTCGATAGGTTTGAAAAAGCTTAACAGAGTTTGGATTGATACTAAAAGAACCCCTGCTTGTTAGTTCTCGCAATTCCCAATAAACCATTGTATCAATTGTTTTATTTTCTTTAACTTGGGTAATAAATTCTTCTATTCTGTTTTGATTTTTGTTTGCAAAAAAGGATGTGCTGATGGTTGGGTGCAGGGAAACCGAAAAAAGTAACACTAGTAAGCCAATTATTAAAAAAACAAAAATCATTCCGTGTTGGCTCAAGGTGTTGTATACTGTTTTCATGTTCTTGCGAAATTTATTTTCAAAAAAAGGATTTTTAAACTATATTGCTATTACTATTATAATCATTGCTGGACTGCTTTTGGTGGCTGATTTATTTTTTATTCCAGGTAGGGCAATTACTTTTGACGGACATATCCACATGGCTACCATAGCTCAATTTGCAGCAGCCATAAAAGAGCTTGAGATTCCAGTTAGATGGTCAAATAATTTTGCTAACTATGGATTACCTCTACCTATCTTTGCTCATCAAATTCCAGCTTATCTAGGAGCTTTTTTTGAGATTTTAGTCAATAATCCTGTAATGTCTTTTAATCTAACAATGCTGATTGGTGTTATTGGCTCTTCTGTTGCTTTTTATTTACTGTTGAGAGAGTACGTTGACACAGCTTACGCTCTTATTGGGGCTTTGATTTTTAATTTTGCGCCTTATCGAATCATTAATATTTATATCCGAGGAGCTTTACCAGAGTTATTTGCCAGTATGTTCTTGCCCATAATTTTAATTGGGATAGTTAAGTGGTTTAGAGACAAGAAACCTTATGCAATAGTTATTTGCGTTTTAGGAATTACAGGGCTGGCGTTGACTCACCCGATGCTGCTTTTTCCTAGCAGCTTGGTTTTTTTGCCCTTTGTAATTTACTACAATTGGCCGCTCAATAAAAATTGGCTAAATTTATTAAAATTTGGTGGAGTTTGTCTGATTGCAGCAGGTCTTGCTAGTTACTATTTACTACCACTGCTATTAGAGTCTAAATATTTTTATATTGGCCAAACACAAAATTTATTTGTGAGCCATAGTTTTTTAAATATTAGTAATTACTTTCAAGAAAAATGGTTCTATTTTTTAGGTCACCCCGGTCCCAGAGGAGACCATATTATCTTTGGTTTAATTGAATCAATAATTTTAGTCATTGGTTTTGTAATCGCTTTACTGAATTTTATTAAAACAAGACAAGTTAAATTAGTTCAGCTCCTTGTTTTTATTTCTTTACTGTTGTTTTTTTCAACTTTACCTGTTTCAAAAGCACTTTATGAAAACATTTTTTTGTTGGACAACTTGCAGTTTTCCTGGAGAATGATTGGCTTACTTCTTTTTATTCCTCCATTTTTGTTGGTTATTCTTTTTCAAAAATTTATTAAAAATAAAAAGCTTGGGATAGTGTTTGGAATTTTAGCATTAGTAGTGGTTTTGTTTTATAGAGTGCCTCAGTTATATCAAAAAAACTCAACAGTTTATGATGTATCAAACTATTATTTTGTACACACCAATCTTCATACAAAAAATTTGAACACAATTTGGAGTGATGACAGTGAAAATTATCCTGTAAAAACTAAACAATTTGAAATCGTTGAGGGTGAAGGAGAGGTTGAGCCAATTTTATTAAAAAACTCTAAACGACACTATCAGGTTAAAACCAATCAAGAGTTGAAAATGGTTGATTATACTTTTTATTTTCCTGGCTGGAAGGTTTTTGCTAATGGAGAGGAAATTTTAATAGAGTTTCAGGATCCGGAACATCGGGGTCTTATTACTTATCAACTTCCTGCGGGAAAATACTTAGTAGAAGTAATTTATACTAATACTAAGGTTAGGTCACTGGGGTATTTACTGTCAGTATTTTCAGGAGGTGTATTATTAGGACTTGTTTGTTTAATTAGAAAAAAAATTAAACAAAAAAGTTAATTACTTAGCGTCCTTAAAACAAAAGGCTGGGCTGGGTGCTGTAGATTTTTATTTCTTCTAGATTTTTAGCAATTTCGTCATATTGTTGTGTGGTGATGTAAATTAAAGCAGCTTGATCAAACTGTTTTGCGTATCCCTGATGGGAATTGAAATCTGCAGCAGTCCAGTTTTTAGATGAAAAGTAATTAGTTTCTTCAACTACTATCAGAAAGTCACTGGTTTGCTTACCTTCAATTGTTATGTTAAAAATTTTGTGATTATCAACTTCTTCAAGTTGGAGATGACTTTCACGTAACTCTATTGCCAAAGGTGTTTCAATAATGAGTTGATTTAACATTAAATAATTGGTGTTTTCTTTGCTTCTAGGATCAAGCCAGGCTCCAAGATGTCCATATTTTTTGGTATGCGGGATATCAGCAGCAATATGAACGACAACCCCATCCTCAGATTTATCCAGCCTTTCGGCTATAAGATATCTTAAGCCAATTTGGGTAACATCGGGTTGGAAATCATAAGCAATGGCTGCCACTGGCGTTTTTGTGTTGAGCTTTGCAATATCATTTACTAAGTTTAGTTGATTTCCAATTTGAAATAGATCCCTAGACATAATGGCTGCATGGTTAAGGGCTAGATAGCAAAATAGCACTGTAAAAAAAATAAAAAAGGAAATTTTTAGAGTATTTTTAAAAATTGTGTTAAGCAGGCAACTAAAGAGATACATGATCGCTGGCAAATGAATAAATAAATAGTATTCAGGAATTTCTTGATTGTAAAAGCTGAAGCCAATAATGGTTAATACAAGCCAGGAGAAAGAAAGCTTAATGGGAATGCTTGCTGTTTTGATTTTAGTAATGTGCCACAAGCAAAAGGTTGGAACCAATACACCTGTGAAAAAGATAGCCTCTCTACTTAAGTGAAAAAAGGCCGTTTTTCCAATATTTTTAATTGTTGTGTCTAAAAGACTAATCAATCTTTGCCACACTGAAGAAACTTCGACCACCTCTCTATGAAATAAAAAATCTTGAAGCCCTCTTAAATTAAGCCAATTATGTCTCATGTCAAAAATGAATGTTGGAATTAAACTTATTCCCAGACCTGCTAGTAAAAAGAAAGTAGCCTTGAGGTTAATTTTTTTCCACATTAGTTGGGTTCCAATAAATAAAGCGGGCAATAAAAATCCAGAGAAATGAGCTTGAAATCCTAAAAAACCACCTAGAGCAATGGTCAGGTGGTCAACTGTTGAGAGAGATTTATTTTTTAATATTGAGATTAATGGAAAAAAGACTAAAGCGCTTGAGAGAAGCGTTAAATTGGGATTCCAGGTGATTCGGTCAAAATAAATCAAAAAAGGGGATAATGCCCAAATTAACAAAATTATCAAGGCTTGATCTTCAGATAAGTGCTTTTTAACCAGCAAATAAAGACTAACAGCAGTTAGCAGAGAGATCGTTAAGGAAGTAGCTACAATAGTCCAGGGAGAGGATATGATCAGTAAAAGAAAAGCAGCAAGATAGTAAATAAGAGGGCCGGTAAACATACCCGCTGGTCCGGTTCTAGGGCCGATTAAAGTTAAATTTCCGCTAATTATTTCTTTAGCACTTTCTAATATTTGAACTTGGTCAAAACCAAAAACATAAAGTTCTGGATTATAAGCTCTTAAAAAAAGTCCTGATAGGATTAGTAGAAAAATTAAAAGAAACTTTTTGTTATTAATTTTGATCATTGTTTACAGATAAATTTACTTTATAAATTATATAAAAAGAGTTGTCCCTCAACTTGATAGACGAGATTTCCTATTGATTTAGTCATTATTTTATTTGAAATTAGTTTGGTTGCTTGAGGGTATTTTTTTATTAAGTTCTCAGGTTCATGCTCGATTAAGTGAACTAAGTCGTCTTCTTTGTTTTCTAGCGTTGTTCCAACGATTTTTAGTTGAATTGGGTTTGCATAAACCACTTGGGCTTCAGTAACAGCTGACACTATGGCTGTACTAAAAATTCTACCAGCTCTGGGATCAATAATAACTATGTCTGTTGGATCAATTTTTTTTACCAGTTGAATTTTATTTTGGTCAATTGGTGTTTCAAAAGAATATTTGATCAAGGCTACTTGAATTACAGTGGGTAAAGAAAGTACTGACACAGAGAGTGTGAAAAGCATTAACAAAACTATATTTTTTTGAGTAACTATTGCATGAAGTTTGGTTAATAGAATTGCACAGAAAATGTTAGCTAAAACTAAAGCATAATACCAAAATTGAATTGTATTCCAAACAACTCCTCTTTGAATAAATAAAAGTGGGAAAATCGAGCCGAAGAGAAAACCAACCAAGACGATTAAGTGAAAGGAGTGGGTTCTAATTTTTTTAAAAATAACTAATGGAACAAGAGCGAATACCAATGACCTAATTCCCAAATTACCAATATAAAAAATTATTAGCTGCATTACTCTCAAAAGGAAAACTCTGATTAAATTTCCTTGCTCTCTATAGTAGTTTTTCATGATTTTTAAATGAGTGGCATCAAGCCTATCAGGAGATGTAATCATTGTGTCTAAAAACCACAGTGGTTCATAGAGAAAAGTTGAAGATCCAAAGTCAATGAGCAGCAAAATAAAAGGCAATGAGGTAATCCCTAGCGCTAGCGCCCAAATTAAAGGCTGCAAGTTTTTGAGTTTAATTAGTTGAATTAGTAAATAGACCCCATATAATAATGAAAAAATTATAAAAGCATAGCCTTTAAAACCTAAGCTGCTTGTGATGAGCAAAATAAGTGGCAGCTGTACTCTCCACCTCATTTCTTTGGAATTTTTTAAATCGATTAGCATAATCAGCAGCAATAGGTAGGTTAATGCCAGCGTTAAGATTGTTTGCGGATTTATCATAGAGGCAAAAGTTTGGCTGACCCAAAAGCTAGAATCATGCCATTGATTGTGGGGCAAAAACAATGGAATAAGATAAGCAAAGCTGCCTGCAAAAAAGGTAAGAAAAAGAAGATAACCAGAAGTTAACAACCCCCCTAATCTTTTACCTAGTGTGATTGCGCTGCCAGCCAATAAACCTGTTAATACAAAGGGGAAAAATTGGAAATAAACTACAGGCACAGAGATGCCAAAAACTCCACTCATGCCAGCAATAATCAAATCATAAAAATAATGATAGTTAGTTAACTGCAGTGTGTAGTTAGATGGATGTTCTGGGGGAATTCCTGTTTTAAGTTTATTAATTAAGGCTATGTGCCACACGCTGTCATGAAGTTGTCCAGGTTGAAAGACTAATTCACCATTGATTATCACCCAAGAAAAAATAATGGTGGCTGACATGCTCACAACAGCTATAAATCCCAAAAGGGAAATAACCCGGTGTCTTTTGAATAAGCTCCATGATTTTTGAAAGAAAAGTCTCAAATCCCTATAGTTGATTAACCCGATACTCAGTGATATGAGGGAAAAATAATAAGCCTTTGGGCCAATTAAATGCCCTAAGAAAAAAAATATACTGCTATTAATTGCTAATGCTAAAAAAATTCCAACCAGAGCTTTTTCTAAGCTGCTTAATTTTAATGGAATTGTTTTTGCAAGCCACAGACCAAATGATAAATATTGAAATATAAAAACAATGGCAGCAAAGAATAAATTTATGAAAAACATTTTTTATTTTTTTGTTTGCCTATACAGTTTATCATGAAGTTTTAAGCAAAAATGAGCTGAATTTGATCAGATCATGATATGATAGATTATATGATTTCGGTCGTTTTAGCTACTTATAATGAAGAAAAAAATATTGAGCAATGTCTGAAATCTGTGACAGGTTTTGCTGATGAAATTGTAGTTGTAGATGGTAACTCTACAGACAAAACAGCATCATTGGCAAATAATCTGGGCGCTAAAGTGATTACCACCACTAACAAAACAAACTTTCATATTAATAAACAAATGGCCATTGATGCTGCTCAGGGTGAAGTTATTTTGCAATTAGATGCTGATGAAGTGGCAGACGCTCAATTAAAAGAATTTATTGAAAAATTACACTATGATCGGGTTGTTGGAAAGGCGGTTCCTCTAGATTCTCAACCGGTTGCCTGGTGGGTGAGACGGAAAAACTTTTTTATGGGAGGTTTTTTAAAAAAAGGCGGGCAGTATCCAGATCCAGTTATCCGGCTTTTTATTAAAGGCAAAGCAAGGCTACCTCAACGGGATGTTCATGAGCAAATGCATGTCAAAGGTGAAGTGGGATGGGCTCAAGGTCACCTGATTCATTATAGTAATCCCACCTTTGCTGATTATTGGCGTAAGTTTAAAACTTATACCTCATTTCAAGCTCACCAACTTAAGCGCAGAAATTTTAGAATAAATATTTTTTCCTTGGTTAATTATTTATTGATTAAACCAGTTATCACTTTTTTTAAGTTATTTATTAGACATTTGGGAATTTTGGATGGCTTGAGAGGATTGGTTTTTGCTTTTATGAGTGCTTTGCATCATCCAGTAGTGATTATAAAATTAATTAATCTTAAATTAACTACAAATCAAAAATGAAAAAACTTTCAGCCGTTATTAATACCAAAAATGCCGCTGCTACTCTTAAAAAAACTCTTGAATCTGTAAAATTTGCTGATGAAATTATTGTGGTTGATATGCATAGCGTTGATGATACTCGCAAAATTGCTCAAAAATATACAAGCAAGATATTTTTGCACAAAGACTTAAAATATGCTGACCCAGCTCGAGATTTTGCTATTAACAAAGCTAATGGCGATTTGATTTTAGTGATAGATGCTGATGAGATAGTTCCGGCTGATTTAAAAAAATACATTAAAACAATTCTTACGTTAGAAAAAACAGCTGATATATATTTAATTCCCAGACAAAATATTATTTTTGGACAGAAAATGAAACACACAGGCTGGTGGCCCGACTATCATCCTAGATTGTTTAAAAAAGGTCAAATAAAATGGCCTTCAGGCGTCCACCAACACCCAGTTCTTTCTGGAAAGGTTCAAAAATTACCAGAAAAAGAATCGCTGGCTTTAATCCACCACAATTATCAGGATGTTGCTTCATATTTTGAAAAACTTAATATCTACACCCAAATCAAGGCTGAAGAGGCTAGCTCTGGCTTTGGTGAAACAGTGACTCCAGTGGGTATGATTCAAGCTTTTTTTGATGAATTTTTCAAGAGATTTTTTGTATTATCTGGTTATAAAGATCAAGTGGCTGGGATAGGTTTATCATTTTTGCAGGCAGCTTATGAACTTACTGTCAAGCTTAAAATATGGGAACTGCAGGATCAACCGGAAAATAAACAAAGTCCACAGGAAATTGTTAATGCGCTAGAAATAACTAGAAATCATCTTAATTATTGGTTGGCTGATTGGAAGGTCAAAAATACTGCCGGGTTAATTAATATCTATTGGCGTATCAGACGCAAGCTTAGGTTTTAGTTATTTCAATCACATTTAGGAGGGTTTTTCTTGTTATAATAAAGTTCACTCATGCCAGACGGATTGCCATTAATCTCTATCATCATTGTTAATTATGATACTCCCGATTTAACCACTCAATGTTTGCAGAGTTTGCAACAGCTTGTTCATGAGGGGTTTGAGTACAATATTTTGGTGGTTGATAATGGATCACAAAAGCCGTATAAAATTCCCAAAAAAATATCTGATTCTAAAAAAACACAAGCTAGGGAAATCAAACTTATTAGGACAGAGGCCAATATTGGCTTCACCGGGGGCAATAATTTGGGTATGAGTCACGCAGTCAAGTATTATAATTCAGATTATTTTTTATTGCTCAATTCCGACACTATAGTTGAGCCTGACTTTCTTCAAAAATTATTTTTGTGTATACAGGGCGAGAGGCGTGGTCTTGCCACTAGTAAAATTTATTTTGAAAAAGGATGTGAGTTTTATCCAGAAAGCTATAAAAAGGATGAATTAGGAAAAGTTATTTGGTTTGCAGGGGGAACAATTGATTGGCCTAATTTAATGGCTTTTCACAGGGGTGTGGATGAAGTTGATTATGGTCAGTTTGACCATCTCACAAAGACAGACTTTGCTACTGGCTGCTGTATGCTGATTAAAAGAGAGGTGATTGAAAAGATTGGAATTTTAGATAAAAGGTATTTCTTATATCTAGAGGACGTTGACTTTAGTGTTAGAGCTGTTAAAAAAGGTTACAGTATTGTGTTTTGTCCTGAGTCAGTGGTTTATCATAAAAACGCAGGTTCCACTGGAGGTTCTGGTTCTCCAATTCATTTTTATTATCAAACAAGAAATAGATTATTATTCTTTTTAAAATATGGTAGATTAAGATCAAAAATAACAGCTTTTAGGTTTTGGTTGCGCTTAATGTTTAGCAAGAACTCGGTTGAACGCAAAGTTGCTTTTGACTATTTATTAAAAAGATATGGCAAACAGCCAGTTGTTTAATTAACTTTTTATATTTAATGAATTTATGAACAGTAAAATTACAGCCATAATTATTGCAAAAGATGAAGCCGATGTTTTGGCAAATTGTATCAAAACCATAGCTTGGGCTGATCAAATTTTAGTGATTGATTGCAACTCAACTGATAAGACAGGGGAAGTCGCTGAAAACCTAGGCGCCAAAGTGATTCATTTTTCTCATTCTTCATTTGCCAGAATACGCAATGAGGCACTCGGTAATGTTGAGACTGATTGGTTGTTTTATATTGATGCTGATGAGCGAGTTACCCCTATTTTAGCCAAAGAAATTTTAGTTCATGTTGAAACTCAGGATGCGCCAGTGATGTCCATGAAGCGAAAAAATATTTGTTATGGATCAGAGTTTAAGCACGGAGGCTGGGAGCAGGATGAAGTGATACGTGTTTTTCGCAAAGATGCATTAAAAAAATGGACAGGAAAAATTCACGAAAGTCCTATTTATGAGGGAAAGAAATTACTTTTGCATAGTCCTTTAATCCATTTAACCCACCGAGATACTATTCAGGGGCTAAAAAAGACTATTGATTGGACTCCAATTGAAGCTGAGCTGCTTTATAAAAGCAATATCCCGCAAGTAAAGTTTTTAACAATTTTGCGCAAAGGTTTTATGGAGTTTTTCCGCAGAGGTTTGGTTAAAAAGGGTTATAAAGATGGTATGCCTGGCTTAGTTGAGGCTCTTATTCAGGGAATTAATCGGATGCTGGTTTACATACAAGTCTGGGAACAACAACAATCACCCAGTTTACCAGATCAATATCGCAAACAGGAAATTAAAATTGCAAAAATGTGGGATCAAGAAGATATCAAAGATTTTAAGCCCTAGTTTATGAAAATTTGTTTTTATAGTCCTTATTTTCCCAATAGTTTTGGTGGAGGAGAAAAGTATTTATTGGATGCGGCTTTGGCTGCTGCCAGCAATAAACAATATCAGGTTAATTTTGCCATTTCCTCTAAAGAACCACTCTCAAGACAAAAGTTAGTCAAAATTAAAAAAAACTATCAAGAATTTATGGGTCAAAAGTTGACTGGAATTGAGTTTATCAATACACCGCTGGGAGCTGATAATAAAAAATTTAAAAAATTATTCTGGACTAAAAATTTTGATGTTTTGTTTTATCTAACAGATGGCAGCTTATTTTTTTCATTAGCAAAAAAAAATATTTTACATATTCAAGTGCCCTTCAAGCTTGATAAATCTAGTTTTATGCAGCGCCAAAAACTAAAAAATTGGCAAATTAAAACCACCAACTCTGAGTTTACCAAAAGCATAGTCGAACCTTCATGGCCTGTAAAAGTTGATTTTGTTCATCAGCCCATGGTAGATGCGGAATCGATTATCAATAAAACAGATTTTTCTCAAAAGGAGAAAGTAATTTTAAATGTGGGCCGATTTTTCCCACAACTTCATAGTAAAAGACAGGACATTTTGGTAAAAATTTTTAATAAAATGCTCACCAAATATAAAAAGGAAGCTAAGGAATGGCAGCTGGTATTAATCGGCAGCGTTGAAGATGCTGACTATGCACAACGAGTTCACAAGTTAGCTCAAGGCTTGCCTATTAAAATTTTACATGACGTAAGCCGTGATGAGTTGATCGGTTGGTTTACTCGCAGCAGCATATATTGGCATGCTACTGGCTATCGCATTAATGATGAAAAAACCCCAGAAAAACTAGAGCATTTTGGGATTACTACTGTTGAAGCTATGGCTGCTGGTAATGTGCCAATAGTACTAGGTAAGGGTGGACAAGTAGAGGTAGTGGGTGAAAATTTAATTGATTGGACTTGGCTGACTCAGGAGAACTGTATAAAAAATACGATTCAACTTATTCGGCATCCAGATCTGAGGTCCAACTTGCAAAGATTAGCTCAACAGCAGGCTCAAGCATTTTCTCCAGATAAATTTGCCAATAAACTTCAAAAAATTATTACTTAACTATGCCTATTGCACCAGCCTTAAGTATTATTATCCCTAGTTATAACGGAAAAAAATTACTGCAAAAGAATTTAGTCAAAGCGATTGAAGCTCTTAAAAAAGACGATGAGCTAATAGTTGTTGATGATGGAAGTAATGATGGCACCATCCACTATTTAAGTAGAAAATATAAGCTCGATTTTGCAGCTGTTTGCGGAGATAAATATGGCTCTTTTGAGTTGTACACGACCAAGTTGTCATCAAAATCCAGTTTAAAAGTGATTGTTAATCTAGAGAACTTAAGGTTTGCAGCCAGTGTTAATCGAGCGGTAGAACAAGCTAAACACGAGAATTTATTTGTGGTTAACAATGATGTTTCTTTTGAAAGAACCACACTTACAGCTTTACTTAAAAGTTTTGACGATAAAAAAATGTTTGCTGTTGGTTGTTTGGAGACAGAACCAAATCAGGGAAACATCAAAGGCGGAAAAAATAAGCTTTATTTTAAAAAAGGTTTGTTCCAGCATCAAAGATCGCCAGAATTTGAAACCGGCCCAACGGCTTGGGCCAGCGGTGGCAGCGCCATGTTTAACCGCAGCAAGTGGCTGCAATTAGGAGGATTTGATACTGATTTTTATCCAGCCTACTGGGAAGACATTGACCTTTCTTATCGAGCTAAGCAACAAGGATGGAAAGTTCATTTTAATAGTCAGGCTAAAGTAATTCATAGCCATGAATCAACTAATAAAGCTGTCTTTACAGCAAGTCAATTACAAAATATTAGTTGGAGAAACGCCCGTCGTTTTACAAAAAAGCACGCCAATTGGAAGCAAAAAATTCACTATTATTTATATAAACCTTATTGGAATTTACTAAAATTCAAACAAGCTTTGAAATCAAAATATTTTATTTTCTTGCTGCTGGTTTTATTATTGGCTTTTATTTTAAGATTTTATAAATTGGGAACCATACCAGCTGGAATGACCTGGGATGAGGCAGCTATTGGCTACAATGGATATTCTGTTATTACAACTCGTTACGATGAGTGGCTGGAAAGACTACCCGTCTCTTTTAAATCTTTTGGAGATTACAAGGCTCCTTTAGCAATTTATTTAGTGGGTGTTTTTGCTGTTGTGTTTGATTTGAATCTATTGATAGTTCGCTTGCCGTTTGCCATTGCTGGAGTTTTAGCTGTGCTAGCGATGATTAAATTAACTCAAGAGCTGTTAGAGATATTTCAAGTAAAAACAAGGCTTAATTTTTCCACACTCAGTTTAATTGCAGGGTTGATGTTAGCAGTTTCCCCGTGGCATTTGCATTTTACCAGAACTGGTTTTGAATCAGGGCTGGCTTTGGCCTTTGTTTTATGGGGCTTTTATTTGTTGCTGCAATATCTAAAAAAAGTTCATGTCGTTAGTTTGAAAGAACAACTAAAAATATTGTTGCCAGCGGTCATTTTATTAATAGCTTCTTTATACACTTATCATAGTACTAAGATTTTTTTGCCGATAATTTTATTAGTTGTTTTAGTAAAATTTTTTAATAAATTAAAGAACCAGCCCTATGGACTAATAATTTCTGGGGGAGTTGGATTAGCCTTTTTACAACCACTTATCAAAGACTCTTTATTTGGGCTGGGCATGACACGGGCCGGAACCTTGATCATTGGTCAATCAAGTTCAGTCATAGATGTATTATCAATGATTTGTTATCGGCTTTGTGTACACCTTTCACCTCGATTTTTAATTAATGGCTGGACTGATACACTCAGACACTGCCCAGGAGCATGGGGGGTTTTACTCCCTGTTACTTATCTATTTTTTACTGCTGGAACTCTTGCTTTGTTTATAAACATAATTAAGCCTCGAGGGAATTTCCAGTGGTTAAATTTTTCAGCACTTTGGATTTTAGTGGGCTTACTGCCTGCTATTTTAGGAATTGAGTACCCTCAGGCGAATCGTGCTCTTTTAGCTTTACCTGGCTTTTTATGGCTATCTTTAGCAGGTTTTAACTGGATTTTAAATCGATTTAAATTTAAAAAAAATGCTTTAAGAAATTTTTTATTCTTAATTGGTTCGGTTTATGTGATTAATGTTGCCCTGTATTTAAGATACTACTATCAAGTATTTGCTAAAAACAGCACAGAGGCTTTTAATGAGGGCTATCTTCAAGCGATGCAACTTGCTCATGATTATGAGCGGGGAGTTAATAATAAGCCTGAGGTTGATCAGATTGTTTTTTCCAATTACTATGGTCAAGCTTATATTTACGCATTATTTGTCAGAAAAACACATCCCATTTGGTATCAGGGGGGTTCGCTGATTAAGTATTTGTTTATTGATCAAGTTACTGATTCTGATTTGGTTCGCGAGAATGCCCTGATAGTTGGTACTAATCGAGACAAAGTAACTCAAGCACAGCCAGATCACCTAATTTATGGATCTGATGGAAGCATTAGATTTCATATTTACTACACAGGCAATAATTAACTGAATAAGTGATAAAATTAATATAGTTTTAATATAGTTAAAGTAATTTATGATGGATATTGAAAGCAAAATCATTAAAGTTATTCAACAAATAGATTTACCTCAATCTATTGGCATAGAGCTTGAACATCCAGCACAAGCCGAATTTGGGGATTATGCTTGTAATATTGCATTGCAATTATTTCCAAGGCTATCTGCTCAAGAAAAAAAGGATTTGCAGGCATCGACCCCACTAGAGTTAGCTCAGGGTCTTGCCTCCCAAATTAAGGAAAAAATTTCTCAAGACTCTCAATTAAAAACATATATCACCAGCGTGACTGCAGAAAAACCTGGCTTTATAAATTTTGAGTTATCTGATATCTTTCTCTCAGCAGTTCCTGCAATTATAGTTAAGGATTCTAATTTCGGAAAAAAAGACCTCCAACTCAATCAAACTTGGGAAATTGAACATACTTCACCCAATCCTAACAAAGCCATGCACTTGGGCCATTTACGCAACAATGTAACAGCCATGGCTATTTCTAATTTGTGGCAAGCATTAAATATTAAGGTTGTCAGAGATGCTGTGGACAATAATCGCGGTATTGCCATTGCTAAACTAATGTGGGGTTATTTGAAGTTTGCTCATAAAGAAAAAAAGGATATTGCAGAAATTAATTATTGGTTTGATCATCAGGATGAATGGTTAACTCCGCAAGATAAAAATATCAGGCCTGATAAATTTGTTGATGAATTATACCTAAGGGCTGCTCAGGATTTTGAGGATGATGAGCAGGTCGAGAAAAAGGTAAGACAATTAGTGATTGACTGGGAGTCTGGTGATAAGAAAACAGTAGCACTTTGGAAAAAGGTTTTGAGTTACTCTTATCAGGGACAAGAAATGACTTTAACTAGGCTAGGAAATCAGTGGGATAATGTTTACAAAGAGCATGAACATTACCAACAAGGGAAAAAACTTGTAGAGCAGGGTTTGAAAAAGGGAGTTTTTGTTGAGTTGGAAAATGGGGCCATTTTATCTAATTTGCAAGAATATGACTTGCCAGATACTATTGTTCAAAAAGCAGATGGCACTTCTCTTTACATTACCCAGGATTTGGCGCTCACCAAAATCAAAAAAGAAAAACTTAAAGCGGATAAATTGTTTTGGGTAGTTGGTCCAGAACAAACTTTAGCTCTAAGGCAAATGTTTGCCATTTGTGAGCAACTGGGAATAGCTAAAAGAGAAGATTTAACTCATATTACTTACGGTTACATGAGCATTAAGGGTGAGGGTAAGATGAGTTCGCGTGCAGGTAATGTAGTTTATATTGATGAGTTGATTGAGGCCGTCAAACAAAAAGTTTTAGAGGTTATGACAGATACAGAGTTTTCAGATGAGCAAAGAGATGAAGTGGCAGAACAAGTGGCTCTCGGGGCTATTAAATATAGCATTTTAAAGGTTGGGCGAATGAGTGATACAGCTTTTGATTTTGAAACAGCTTTAAGAATTGATGGCAATTCTGGTCCTTATTTGCAATATACTCAAACCAGATCGCAATCTGTTCTAAGTAAATCAGATTTAGCGATTAAAGATATTAAAAGAGATACATTTGTCCACCAACAATTATTAACTGAAGAGAAAAACATATTACGTCATATTTACAAATTTCCTGATATAGTTGAACAAGCTGGCTTAAGCTATGAACCTAGCGTACTGGCCAATTTTCTTTATGAATTGGCTCAAAGGTTTAATAGCTTTTATAACAAACACCACATTCTTACAGATACCCAAGAAAAAGAGTTCCGCCTACTTTTAACGGCCAGTGTGGCTCAAGTTTTAAAAACAGGCTTAGATTTGTTAGGCATTAAAACTCCACAAAAAATGTAATTTAATAAGAACTACCCTCATGTGTCAAAAAAAATAAATATTTTACTTAATACTGATCCCTTGAATAACGCTAATGCCTATCGCGGTGTGGGGATGTATACTAAGTATCTATTTGAGTATTTACAAAAGATTGATTCCTTAAAGATTGTTAAGTCCACTAGTGTTCAGGCTAAGTCTTTTAACCCTGATGTTGTTCACTTTCCTTTTTTTGATCTTTTTTTTACCACCCTGCCTGTTATTAATGCTCGTAAAACTGTTGTCACGATCCATGACGTTATTCCCTTAATATTTCCAAAACATTATCCGGCTGGAGTTAAAGGAAGCTTGGCTTTAAAACAGCAGCAAATGGCTCTTAAAACAGTGGAGGCGGTGATCACAGATTCTAAAGCGTCAAAGAAAGATATTGCTCAGCATTTAGGTTACTCACAGGAAAGAATTCATGTGATTCCTCTAGCAGGTAATCCCAATATTAAGCAAGCAAGTCAAAAAGAGATTCAAAGAGTAAGAAAAAAATATCAGCTGCCCAAAGAGTATGTTTTGTATGTTGGTGATATTAATTATAATAAAAATATCCCCCAGCTAATTAAAGCCATTAAATATTTACCCAAACAGATTAGCTTAGTTTTAGTTGGCAAAAATTTTAAGGAACAAAACATACCGGAGTGGCAGTGGATTCAGACTCAAATTGAGTTAAGTAACGTGTCAGACAGGGTCTGTATGATAAATAACATTCAAGCAAATGATGATTCAGAACTATCAGCTATTTATTCTGGAGCTTTTTGTTATGTCCAGCCTTCCTTGTATGAGGGATTTGGTTTGCCTATATTGGAAGCAATGCAGGCCAAAACCCCGGTGGTGAGTTGCCAGAACTCCTCTTTGCTTGAGGTGGGGGCTGGCAATGTTGTTTATACAGATTGTAATGCAGAGTCGATAGCAGATGGGGTAAAACAAGTCGTGGCTTGGACTGATGAAAAAAGAGCAGAGGTGATTGAGCAGGCTTTAAGTTGGGCTAATACTTTTAGCTGGGATAAAACTGCTCAAGAAACATACGAGCTTTATCAATCACTACTGTAGCATGAGCTTTAAAAAGATTCTGCTTAAAGTTAGTTTATTTTGGTTAACTTGGCGAGTTTTTTTATTTTTGATTGCCTTAATTGCGCCCAGTATTTTGAGCTATCAACCCAGTTTTCCTTATTCAGAAATTCTACAGCAATTTGAATTGCCAAAAATAATTTATGATTGGGCTAATTTTGACGGCGCCCATTACATAACAATTGCCCAAAAGGGTTATTTGTTTGCTGATTTAATTCAAGCCTTTTTTCCAATATTTCCATTATTGGTTAGATTTTTATTTTGGATTGGTCTTAATCCAATTTTAGGTGGTTTGGTTATTAGCAACCTTTCTTTAATTGGTGTTTTGTATTTTGGCTATCAACTTACTAAAAAATGGTTTAATACACAAACAGCAGTACAATTTTTATTAGTTTTGCTAACTTTTCCCACTTCTTTTTATTTTGGAGCTATGTACAGTGAATCTTTGTTTTTATTACTCATTTTAGCCGGTGTTTGGTACTATGAGTCTAAGAAAAACGCCATTTCAGGGCTTTTAATAGGCTTGTCATCTGGAGTAAGATTGGCTGGTTTAATGATGGTGCCTGCAATTTTCCTCGAGTGGTTAAAAAAAATTGATTTTCAGCAGCGATCGGTTAAGAATTTTTTTGAGCAATTATCTAATATTTTTAAAATTCATTATCGGTTTTTGATTGGTTTACTAATTGGACTGACTGCATTTGGCAGCTATGTTATTTTTTTATATTTACATTTTAATGATCCTTTATATTTTTTCAGTGTTCAATCAGCTTTTGGAGCCAGTCGCGAAACAAGAATCATTTTACTGCCACAAGTTTTTTATCGATCGATAAATATTTTACTCACAGTTCGTCCATTTGATCTCAAATACTTTTCATATGCTCAAGATTTTGTTTTATCAATAATAATGGGGATTGGTGTCATAGCAGCTGCTAGCAAAATTAAGCTGAGCTACATTATTTTTGCAGGATTGGCCTATTTGCTGCCAACCTTCACTGGTAATCTTTCCAGCATGCCTCGTTATGTATTGATTCTTTTTCCAGTTTTTATGTGGTGGGGTAATGTTTTGGTAGAAAAACCCAAATTAAAGGCAGTTTATTATCCACTATCGGTATTACTACTTATTGTTAATACTATTTTGTTTGTACAAGGTTACTGGGTTGCCTGATATAATTGAATTAAGAAAGGATTATTATGAAAATTTTAGTCACTGGTGGTGCCGGCTTTATTGGCTCTCATGTAGCTGATTTATACATTGAAAATGGACATGAGGTAGCAATACTAGATAATTTATCAACAGGCAAAAAAGAGTTTGTTAATAAATTGGCTAAATTTTATCAGGCCGATATCACTCATAAAGCTGATGTTGAAAAAGTTATTAAAGATTTTAAGCCGGAGGTAATCAACCATCATGCAGCTCATATCAATGTGGGCAATTCAGTCAAAGATCCCCAATTTGATGCGCAGAATAATATTTTGGGTCTGCTGCATTTAATGGAAACAGCTAAAGACTTTGGGTTAAAAAGGGTTATTTTAGCCTCAACTGGGGGAGCAATGTATGGTAACAATCCTACTCCCTCTAAAGAAGACATGAGGCCTGATCCTCTTTCACCTTATGGAGTATCAAAAAGAGCCGGAGAGCTATATTTAAATTGCTATCAAGAGCTATATGATATCCAATATGCAGCCTTACGCTATGCGAATGTTTATGGCCCTAGGCAAAATCCTCATGGTGAGTCAGGGGTGATCGCTATATTTTCTGAGATGCTTTCAAAAGGCGAAACTCCAATCATTAATGGTGATGGTACTCATACGCGAGACTACATTTATGTTAGTGATGTGGCTCAGTCAAATTTGCTTGTGTTAAATACAGAGTTTACAGGTGTGTTAAATATTGGAACAGGTAAAACCACCTCAACTAATGATGTTTTTGATCAAGTGGTTAAAGAGTTAGGGATTGACGCTAAAAAGAAATATGGCCCAGAAAGACCTGGTGAGCAAGAAACAAGTTGCCTAGATTATTCAAAGGCTCAAGAAGTTTTAGGTTGGCAGCCAATTGTTGATTTTAAGCAGGGAGTGAAACAAGTAGTTGAATGGTATCGATCGTAGAAATTAATCAGCTAGATTTATTAAGAAATGTCAGAAAATCCAGATTTATCATCACTGCCTAAGGTGGATAGAAAATATCTACCTAAACAGGATCTTGAGAGATCATCTCACAACTTAGATCCTATTCTTGAAAGAAAACCGTTGACTGAGCAAGTGGAAGAGATTTTAGATAGCTTAGAGCCCTGGTTTAAAGATCGGCTTAATAAAATACCTCAGGGTAAAGTTGAGTTTAGAGCCCTTCTGCAAGTGGCTTTGCTAGAAAATTCTGAATCAGACGTGCTGATGTTTTTATACGCCACCTTACAAACAGAGTTAAGTGCCATGAAAGCTTTGGATGAAAATAATTTATTACCGATTAAGGCCAGTCTACACCTAATAAAGGAAAAAGATATCTTTAAAGGCAGGCTTTCTTATCGTATTTATTTTCCCTACATTCACCAAGCACAAAAAGAATTATTTATGCAGTTAGCCCAGATTCCTGAGGATGAAGAAATGAACCCGACAGCACTGGCCGAAGTGGTGGTTGATAACTTGATTAATAACTTATTTTTAGCGAGCATTGATCAGGAAAAAAAAGATAGATTAAAAAAATTTTTAATTGATTGGCTGGGAAATTTTAATTTGTCGCGAGAAACAGCCAAAGATTTAGGGTTGTTTTTATATGAACTAACTACGCTTGAAACTCTAGTACGACAAAACAGAGCCCCAGATTTACAGAACCAGAAAGCGGCATATGCTTTTGTGAGTGAGTTAACAGGCATTATTGATCATCTGAGGATTAAATTAGATCCCTTTTTTCCAGTTATTAAAGATTATTTAGAGCGTTACTATCATCAATTTGATTAAAAAATGGTAGCCAATACAGAAAAAATGACGATTTTAGTTACTGGTTGTGCCGGGTTTATTGGCTCACACACAACTCAAGCATTACTTAAAAAAGGCTATAATGTTATTGGGATAGATAATTTAAATGACTATTATAATCCAGAGTGGAAAAAACAAAATTTAGCACAGTTCAAACATGAGAATAATTTTACTTATCATTGCCTTGATATCATTGATCAAGAAAAAACGGGAAAAATCTTTGCACAAGCCCAGCAGCAAAACCAACCCATAAAAAAAATTGTTCACCTTGCAGCTAGAGCTGGTGTCAGGCCTTCTATTCAAAATCCAATACTTTACGAACAAACAAATGTTTTGGGCACACTTAACTTATTGGAGTTAGCCAATGATTTTGAAATTCCTCATTTTATCTTTGCTTCCTCCAGCAGTGTTTATGGCAATCAGGCAAAAACTCCATTTAGTGAAATTGACCCAGTTAACAAGCCGATTAGCCCTTATGCAGCTACTAAAAAAGCAGGTGAGATGCTGTGTCATACTTATGCTCATTTGTATAACATCAACACCACTTGCTTAAGGTTTTTTACGGTTTATGGCCCCGCAGGCAGGCCAGACATGGCTCCCTACTTGTTTACTGAGGCGATAATGAAAAATAAGGAAATAAAAAAGTTTGGTGATGGCACCTCCAAAAGAGACTACACCTACATTGACGATATTGTAGCCGGAGTGGTAGCTGCAGTAGAAAAACCTTTTGAGTTTGAAATTATCAATTTAGGTAATAACCAGCCGGTAAGCTTGAATGAGTTTATTACCACTTTAGAGCAAATTATTGGTAATAAGGCAAAAATTAACTCAATGCCAATGCAACCTGGGGATGTTGCTCAAACCTATGCAGATATTAATAAAGCCAAACAATTGCTTGATTTTGAACCTAAAACTAGCCTTAAACAAGGTTTGGCAAAATTTGTTGCATGGTATCAGGATAATAGACTCAATTAGATGAAAAAGTCTTCCTCATAGTCGTCTTCTTTAAGCAAATCGTAAAATTTACCACTAGTCGTGCCAAAATACCTAAGACGGTTGTTAGTTAAAACTTCAATTAACTCATCTAAATGCTTGTTAGCACCAACTAAATATCTTAAGCACTGAATTGTGTGAATATATTTTTTATTACCAGAGGGGGGGAGGATGATTTTAGCAGCGAAACGAATAAAACAAAATTTTCCTAATGAATATGCTTGCTGAATAACTTTAAGTGACTCTAAAAACTTATCTTCTTCGAGTAATTTTAAAAAGTAAATTGCTGCAACTTCGGTAGCAATTTCTGGTTCGTGCTGAGCAAACTCGGTCCAATAAGTTTGAAAGTTTTTACCAACAGTTAATAAGTCGTCAGCATAAATATGAGCCAAGAGAGTTTCTTTACGCTGATCGTGCTCTTCTGCCAACATTGACAGCAAGTTACTTTTGATTACACTCAATTCTTGATTGCCTGTTTGAAGTTGTAAAAATTCAACCAGTAATAAAAGGTGATAAGCATTTTCTAATTCAGTGTCATTAGCCTTTTTTGTGCCCAGCAGTTCTGTTAGCTTAAGAGCCTTATCAGATGCAATGGTGCCGATAAAAGATAAAGGTAATTCTTTTAAAGCTAGCTCTAGAAAACTAATTAGATGTGCTTCTAGGTTTTTTAGAGCCTTTGATTGCAAAGCAGATACTCCCCATTGTACTATTCTTGATGCAAGCTGTATTTTTAAATATTCAGAGGTTTCTGGTTCTTGAAGCTTTAAAGCTGCTGTCCAGATAGCTGTTTTAGCATCACCGGCTTTATATAAGCGATCAACTTGAGAGAGAACGACATATTCATCTGCCTCATTGGGCCACTTTTCTGGAGAAAAAGGCGAGTCTTCACTAGGCATGTTGGTTGGTTATTTTGCAGTAAAGATAGCTTTAAGTTTTTCTGAAAGCCTACTCAAGAAGTTTGATTCTTGCTGAGATTTAGCCTGATGTCTTTCCATACATCTTCTGGAAAAAGCTTCAGTTATACTGCAAGACTTTTTGTGTGGGACTTTTTCTGGGACTGGATCAAAACCTGGTGTTTCTGGAGATTTGGTCATAATGGTAGAGTAATTGATAGCAGATCAAAGTATATCATAATAACCAAAAGATGTTAAATCACGGTTGTAAATTAACACCTTTGCAAGATTTTTAGCTAAAGCTGTTTTTAGGTGAAAATGTTGTTAAAATACTTATATGTCAAGCTCGGTAAAACCTCCCTACATTTCATTAGTTATCCCTGTTTTTAACGAAGAAGGCAATGTGGTAAAACTTCATAGTGAAATTTTGGAAGTAGCCCAACAGATAAAAAAACCTTTTGAGATTATTTTTGTTAATGACGGCTCTCGAGATAATACTCTAACAGAATTAAAAAAACTAAAACCAATCAAAATCATTAATTTACGATCTAATTCAGGCCAGTCAGCAGCTTTGGATGCCGGTTTTAAGCAGGCCCAGGGCGAGATTATTGCCAGTTTAGATGGTGATGGGCAAAATGATCCGGCTGATATCCCAGCCATGATTAAAAAATTGTCTTCACCAGGAAAAAACTATGATGTAGTTTGCGGGTGGCGTCACAAACGCCAAGACTCTAGTTGGCGCAAGTTTATTTCTTATGGAGCTAAAGTTTTAAGAAGCATGTTGGTCAGTGATGGTGTGCATGATGCTGGATGCACGCTGAGAGTTTATAAAAAAGATGTTATTCAAAGTATCGATGTTTACGGAGAGATGCACCGCATGATTCCAGCCTTACTGCGTTGGCGTGGTTATGAGATTACAGAGATTAAGGTTAATCATCGCGTCAGAAGTACCGGTCAAAGCAAATACGGTATTAAGCGCACTATGAAAGGCTTTTTAGATATGCTTGACGTGTGGTTTTGGCGCAAATATGAAAGCCGACCTTTGCACCTATTTGGCAGTGCTGGCTTATTGTTAAGCGGAGGCTCGTTTTTATTTGGTTTGTATTTAGGTTATGGCCGATTATTTTTGGGTTTTAGCTTAACCAATAGTATTTGGCCACTTATTGCAGTAACAGGCTTTATTACTGGCATGCAGTTGCTAGTATTTGGACTGTTAGCCAACTTAATTATTAAAGGTCAAGCTAGGCATAAATTTTATCAGATAAGCCAAATCATCGAGCAATGAGAATCTTGATGCTGAACTACGAGTTTCCACCTCTGGGGGGAGGGGCTGGCAATGCCAACTATTATTTGCTCAAGGAGTTTGCTCAAGAAAAAGATTTGCAAATTGATTTAGTAACGTCTTCAGTAGGTGCTTTTAAAAAAGAAGAATTTGCTGAAAATATCACCATTCACTATTTAGATATAGGAAAAGGAAACAAAAATTTTCATTATCAAACCAATAAAGATCTTTTAATTTACAGCTTTAAGTCATATTTTTATTCACGAAAATTAATAAAACAGCAACAATACGACTTTATTCATGCCTGGTTTGGTATCCCCTGTGGTTTTACGGCGATGCTGTTTAAAAAGCCTTATTTGGTAGCTTTAAGAGGATCGGACGTACCTTTTTACAATCCTAGATTCAAACTACTTGATAAACTTTTTTTCAAACAGTTAAGTAGGCTAATATGGAAACGAGCCCAGGTGGTAGTAGCTAATTCCCAGGGCTTAAAAGATTTAGCTTTAAAAACCAACCCCAAACAAAAAATTGAGGTGATTTATAACGGGGTAGACACTAACCACTTTAAGCCGGCAAAAAGAAAAAAAGCCAGCAAGGCTTTAAGGATAATCTGTGTGGCTAGATTAGTTGAAAGAAAAGGAGTTAAATATTTACTAAAATCCTTGACTGAATTAAAAAAAGTAGATTTTAAACTAACAATTATTGGCGAAGGGAATCAGAAAAAACAACTTGAAGAGTTGGCAAAAGAGTTGAAGATTGATAAAAAAGTCAGTTTTTTAGGAGCTGCTCCCCATCAAGAGCTAGTTCAGCACTATCAGCAACATGACATCTTTGTTTTGCCTTCTTTGAATGAAGGCATGAGCAACACAGTACTAGAAGCAATGGCTTGTGGGTTGGCGATTATCATGACTGATGTGGGAGGCGCTAGGGAGTTGGTAAATGAAAATGGCTTTCTAGTAAGAGTAAAAACTATTGCCGACTTTACTATTTCAATTGATGCCTATCACAACAAATCATTATTACAAAGACATCAAAAAGCATCACGATCTATGGCAGAACAATTGAGTTGGAATCTTGCTAGCCGACGATATAAGGGTGTTTATCATCAAATTTCATAATCAAATTATATGAAGGTTAATAATAAATTTATTAGTGGTGTTTATGACAAATTAGATTTACCAATTCGTTTTTTATATTGTAGAGTACCTTTTTTAAGTAAAATACTTTTTTGGAAACTATATTCATCAGATTTTGAAAAACTTGATTCAAAGTTTGAGGAAATGAAAGACGTTGTTGTTAAGAATAACTTTAATTTTAAAAATAAAGTATGCCTGGAGCTTGGACCAGGCAATTCTTACATTAATGCCTATAATTTATTAATGAATGGGGCGAAACAAGTTATTTTGGTTGATAAATATTCGCGGTACCTTAAAGCAAAAAAACAAAAAGAATTTTTTAACCATGAGCTAGATTTTATTAAACAAAAATATGGCCAAAAGGATTTATTCTTTATAAAAAAAGGAAAAATTAACCATAAATATATTAAATTTATCGAGGGTGATTTAACAGAGGTTCAGATTGAAAATAAGGTTGATTTTATTTTATCAATAAGTGTTTTTGAACATATTAAAAATGTTGAAACTGTGATTAAAAAACTAGCAGGCTTAATTAAAAAAAAGGGATTCATGTACCATGCTATTGATATGAGAGATCACTATAACTTCAATAATCCCTTTTTATTCTACAAGTATTCTGACCAAACTTGGGAAAAATATTTGACTAAAGAGGGAGTAAGTTTTACTAATAGAGTCAGGTATGATGAGTATATAGATTTATTTAAAAAATATGGGTTAGAGGTTATCTTTGAAAAAGTAGAGAAATTTCCTTTGCCTAAAAAAATTGCAGATGATTTTTTAAACAACAAGGAGATGAAAAATATTGGAGTAGTTAATTTACTAATAAGAAAAAATGATTAATTGGAGGAGACCAACTATTTTTGCACTACTACATCTCAGTGGTAGTAAAATTCCTAAATATTTGAAGGAAATTCGGAAAATTGAAAAGTTCTCAGAAAAAGAAATCAAACAATATCAACAAAGGAAACTTAAAAAGATTTTATTATATTCTTGGAGGAACGTTCCTTTTTACAAAAAAACCTTAACAGAAGCCAGAGTAGTGGTGAATGGACATGTTAATTTAGACAACTTCAGTAAAATTCCATTTTTAACTAAAGATATCATTAGAAAAGAGGGCAAGAATCTTTACTCAAGAGAAAAAAGGAAAGGAGTTTACGAAAATACTTCTGGAGGTTCTACTGGAGAACCTGTGAGATTTTTACAAGATAAGGAATACGATGAGTGGAATAATGCTACAAAGCTTTATTTTTTTAATGATATATTTGGTAAAAAAATAGGTGAACCGGAAATAAATCTGTGGGGATCTGAAAGAGATATTTATAAAAATAGCATAGGCTTGAAAGAAAGAGCTATCAATTATTTATATAATCGCAGTTTTCTGAATGCGTTCGAGCTCGATGAAGAGAAATTAAATAATTGCGTGGACACAATCAACAAGAAAAAACCAACTAGCATGTGGGTGTACGTAGAGTCAATTGAGGTGTTGGCAAAATTTATTCAAAAAAAAGACTTTGAAATTCATTCACCAAAATTTATTATTACAACTGCAGGTACTCTCTACCCACAAGCCAGAAGATTAATTGAGAAAATTTTTAATTGTTTTGTCTACGATCAATATGGGTCTAGAGAGGTTGGTCCAATAGCGATCGAATGTAATGAAAAAAGCGGTCTGCATGAGTTTTTTTGGATGAATTATATAGAAGTGATTAATGGAAAAATTTTAATCACAACATACAACAATTTTTCAATGCCACTCGTAAGATATGACATAGGGGACATTGGTAAAGAAGAAAAAAACTATTCTTGTTCCTGTGGGTTAAATAACCTTAAATTAAAAGAAATTACAGGGAGAGAAATAAGTCATTTTAAGAAAA
>CAYVBW010000008.1:0-32491 GCA_964449995.1 uncultured Pseudomonadales bacterium
GCATAGACAGCAATATCTAGCCAAGTTTCATTGACTGATTCATTTTTTGGCTGTTGTTCTTTTGAGATTAGATTTTGCAGTCTTTTAACCTTGTCATTGATTCTAAATAAAATTCCTAATTCGCCTGTATCTAGAATGTTGTTTTTCCCGTAATCTTTATGTTTGTTAATAAAAACTGTGAGCATGTCTGACAAAATTTGCTCAAAAGCCTTGTCAAGATACTGAGGAGGTTTTACGTTGGTTTTTTGGGACATGTAACTAAAAACTTACTTTGTATTTATATATAGATTTATTATTATAATCTAAAAAAAACGCCTGCCGACAGCAGACGTTTTACAATTTTTTTAAAAAATTGAAGTTTACTTAACTATTTTTTGCTTGATTTTAATGATAAAAGCACCTGCTCCTGAGGCAATTGTGCTCATGGTAGCAACTATCATTTTACTGTCAAGAGCAGTGTCAACTGGTTCGTGAACTTTTTCTTCGACGTGATCAACATAAACAATTTTTTGTTCTTGCTCCTGCTTGATGTCAATTTTGCAACGAGTTGTGGTTTGGCCATAAGGACCAACAATCGTCTCGGTTTCACACTCCGCTTGAGCTTCTTGTAACTGAGATTGTTCTCCAGCTGCGAAAATAGGGCCAACTGCAATTGTTGAGCAGATTAAAAAACTTGTTAAAGAAATTATTAAATTTTTCTTCATATATTTTGATATATTTTGATTAGTTTCTATATTTTATTATAAGATATGATAATGTCAAGAAACAGCCAATAATAAGTATTTTTAAAGGATAATTATGCATGAAAAGAAAAACTCAGTAATTTTTAGGAGTTTTTTTAGAAAGCAATTTTTTATTGAGTAATGAGTCTCAAACTCATGACCAATCCTGCAGAATATCTATCTGATAGTTTTTGGTCAGAACCAAACCAGGGATCGTGAATTGTATATTCTCCATTTTCTCCAGATATAATAACTACAAAGTGCATTCCTGAAATGGTGGCCATTCTCATTTGGGCTATGACATAGCGTCCATTTTTAAGCTCATGATCTATGGTCTGTACATTGTAAGGAACATCCTTATAAGAATACCCAGAGGGTGGTGATGGGGCAGTCATGTAGGCGCTGTTACTAAAGAAATTATTGGGATTGGCCGCATATACTGAAGGAGTAATATCATGTCCAATTTTTTTAAAAACCATGGCCATACTACTAATATAACAACCGACTTCTCCAACCGTATCTTTAGAATTTCCTATATATTGATTACACCAGCGGGGATCTCTTTGAGAATAAAAGTTACCATCACTTCCTCCACCGGGGGAGCCTGAAAGACAGCTGCTGCCAGATGTGCTTGAAAAGTTTCTTAAAGCAGCTAACTGGCTGTTTGCTTCTGCCAATAGTTGCTGATATCTTCTTTCATCGTTTTTAGTATCTGTTAAAAGCTTTTGTTTACTGCTTTTATTGCGTTCAAGTTCGAGTCGTTGGGCTTGTAGTTGTTCTCTTTTATTTTCTAGTAGCTCTTGCTTAATTTCTTTCAAGCTTTTTTGCTCATCGTAAAGCAGTCTTTGGTTTTCGGCCTCCTGCATAGCTCTTGCTATTTGCCTTTCCGCTTGTTGCAGGTATTTATATTGAGTTACAAAATCAGAAAAAGTATTGGTAGTAAAAAGAGAAATAATCGAGCTAACTCGATTTTGCTTATAAGAGGCTTGAACTCTAACAATGAGAATGTCAGTTAGGCGGTCTAAGGATAAGCTTAAACCATCAATCCGTTCATTAAGATTAGCTAGTTCTTTCTCTAATAAAGAGATTTCTGTTTGAGTTTGGGCAATTTGGAATTGTTGCAGTTGAATTTGGTTATTGGTGATATCAATTGCATTAGCTAAAGTTTGGGCTTGGTCTTGTGCATCTCTAATTTTGATCTCTAACTCTTCAATTTTTTCTTCTATGCATTCTGAATACATTTCTTCTTCAAGCTTTTCGTGATCACATTCTTGATGAAGGTCAGCTTGAGCTTGAATTGATTGATGTGGAGAAACGTAGGGATTTAAGCTCAGTGTTAAAAAAAATACACCTGAGATTAGAACCACAAACTGTGAGAAAAAATTTCTTTTCAACATACAGATTATTATAAAGGATATCTCTTGATCTTTATTTTTCGATTAATCTTTTAGCAGCTAAAACACTGGCAAATCCCCCAAAAAATAAGGCAAGACTAGTTCCCAAAGCCACTTGTATGAGGAAAAATTCCCAGGGAATAGGGAATAAGATAATTTGTCCGACTAAAGTTTTCAGCCAGGGGGTTATGTATAGTAGACCAGCATAAATTAAAATCCAACCAAAAATTGAACCTAAAAATCCATATAAAAAGCCTTCAATTATATAGGGCTTTAGGATAAAGCTAGAATTAGCGCCAATAAAACGTAAAATATTAATTTTTTTCTTTTGATGACTGATTTTGAAGCTAATAGTGCTCATGATAATTAACAAAGACAGAGTAAAAAAGATAATTGTAAGGGCTAGACCCATAACCCTGAGTGACTGAACCCATTGTGTGAGCTGCTCAACTACATCTTGCTGAATAATAATATCATCGATTTGAGAAAACTGCTTCAATTCTTGATGAATAAGTGAAAGATTTTCAGGACTGGTTGCAGAAATTTCAATGCTTGCCGGTAGGATGTCCGCGGTTACCAGCTCTAAAAGTAAAGGGTTGTCTTGTTTTTCTTGATAATATCTAAAAGCTTCCTCTTTAGACACAATTTTAACTGAATCAACGTAGGTTAGTTGACTGACTGCAGCTTCTACTTTTTTGATATCTTCTGTTTCTGTTTTAATGTCAAAAAAGGCGATAATTTTGGGTTGAGTTTCAAAAAATCTTAGTACTTGCTGAGAACCAACTAAAAATAGTGAAAATCCATAGGCTACAAAAAAAGTGATGGTAATCATCACAATCGTAGCCAGACTTTTATAAGGGGCTCTGCGTAAATTGATTAGGGTTGTTTTTAAAGACTTCATAGGCAGATTGTAACGGATTGAGTAAAATTAGTTTGATTGATCATCTTTGAGCTTTTTTTTTAACAATTTTTGGGTTAAGGCATTAGCCTGTTGTTTGCTTTGCGTAAGTTGTTTTTTAAATTTTTGGAAAATTTTTTGATTATTGTTTTTGCCTGTTTTTGTTCGCTCTTCTGGTGTTTTGCCTTCTTTTATTGACTGCTTTTCTTTGTTATCTTGCTTTTTTTGATCTTTAGCTTTTTTGGTTTCGTTGCTATTATTTAATTTTTTTTGAATAACTGGGGGTTGGTCTGCCTCTTTTTTACTTTTGGCTTCAGGTTGAGTTAAGTCTATTCTCTTTGACTGGGTTTCTTTAATGATGATTGGATCATGTGTTGCAATTATTAGAGTAGTTCCCAGCTGATTAATTTTTTTTAGTAGATCTAAAATATGTTTACTGGTTCGATCATCTAAGTTGCCTGTAGGTTCGTCAGCAAAGATTACATTGGGCCCTGTGGCTAATGCTCTGGCGATGCTGATTCTTTGAGCTTCTCCTCCAGATAATTGTTTAGGGAACATTAAAGCCTTATCAGTCAATTCCACTAAAGTTAGCAAATCAGTGATTCTTTCTTCAATATCTAATAAATTCTCTTTTTGAATTAAGAGTGGTAGGGCAATATTTTCCCAGACGTTTAATTCTTCAATTAGTTTATAGTCTTGAAAAACAGCCCCAATTTTTCTTCTGTGAAGTGGTAGCTGATTGGACTTTATTTTGGATAATGGGAGGTCGTCGAAAAAAATTTCTCCAGCTATTGGTTGATACTCTTTGATTAGTAAATTTAAAACAGTAGTTTTGCCACTCCCAGAAGGACCTGTAATTAAAACTAATTCACCATCTTCAACAGTAAAAGACAAGTCTTTAAGGGCAACAGTCCCATCTGCAAAGCGCTGGGTGACATTCTGGAATTTAATCATAAATCATGAACTTAATTTAACTCTATTTAATCACGATTCAAGGGAAATCTGCAACCGAAATTCAATCAAAGCGACTGAATGAAAGTGACTATAACTCTTCTTCCAGAGGTGCTTGGGCCTCTACTTCAATAACTTCAACTTTACCCACATCCATAAGCCAGCCAGCCACTTGTCCCTTATAGGTTTCTCCCCAAACTTTAACTTCCATTCCTACCAATCTATCTAAATCTGTGACTGTAGAAGTAAGATAAACTGTTTGGCTGGGTCCGCCAATTCTTAAAAGCTTATGAGATCCTTCACCGTTAATACCCCCTGCTTCTAAATATCCTTGAGCATCATCTGGAAAAAGTTCTGAATCATGCATACCAAAAACATCTCCTTTTTGGATAGTGTCTCCTGCAATTTGTTGGATCGGCTCTTTATCTGCAGTTGTTTGATGCTGTAGTCGATGAGCTCCAAAACCAGTTAATGTTCCGGCTATTAAAGCTAGAACACTAATAACAATAAACTTTTTTTTTGTCGCTTTTTTCATATTTGATTCTTTGTTATTAAAAGCAAGTGGTTTGACCGCGGATGATTGCTCAGAATCTTGATTTTGACTGATTTCTTGATTTTCGTCAACAGTAGCTGTAGTCGTGTTATTAACTACCTGGGGCTCAGGTTTAGCAGCTTCTGGATTAGAATTATTGAGAGTATCACTGTTGGTGGAATTTGATTTTAAATTAATTTTTTGCATAAATTTTATCTTACACTATCTAGATTGACTTCAAAATACCCTAAATAATTTACTAGGTTTTTAGCTTGATGGCTGACTCGATGAATTTATCCAAATCTCCGTCAAGAACCGACTGGGCGTCGTTGGTTTCTACTTTAGTACGAGTGTCTTTAACTAATTGATAAGGGTGTAAAACATAGTTTCTTATTTGAGTGCCCCAACTAGCATGTTGATGCTGTCCCTTTTCTTGTTCTAGATTTTGCTCGATATTCTTTTCTTGAATAGCTGCTAATTTACTTTTCAGAATTTTTAGAGCTGTTTTTTTGTTTTCTGCTTGGCTACGTGCTTGCCTGCTTTTAACTGTTATTTTAGTTGGTTTATGAGTCAATTCAACTGCACTGCTGGTTTTATTGACCGATTGGCCTCCAGGACCACCTGATTTAGTGAAATGCCAGCTTAAATCTTCTTCTTTAAGTTTTACCTCAACATCCTGGTCAATTATCGGTGTGACCTCGACTAGAGCAAAAGAGGTTTGGCGTAAATTATCTGCATTGAATGGGCTTAGTCTGACTAATCTGTGGGTGCCTTGTTCGTTTTTTAAATAGCCGTATGCATAAGGAGCCTTAACTTCAAAACTGATTTCTTTAATTCCTGCCTCCTCACCTTTAATTTCTGAGATAAGTTTAAACTTCCAATTCTTTCTCTCAAAATAGCGAATGTACATTCTTGAGAGCATCTCGGCCCAGTCCATAGCTTCGGTTCCACCTTGTCCGGGATGAATTGATACAATGGCACTTTTTTTGTCAAAGCGACTGTTTAGAAACTGAGATATTTTAAGTTGACTGATCAACTTTGCTAACTCATCAGCCAACTGTTGCTCCTCTTTTTCAAACTGGTTAGCTGATTTTTCATTTTGGGCTTCGTTAATTAAAGATTGTGAGGCTTTAAGATCTTGAGTCAATTGGTCTAGCTGCTTTACTTTTTCCAGTTGGCCAGATAGCAGACTAATTTCTTGCATAGTATCTTGGGCATTAGCTTGATCCCAAAAATTAGGCTGCATGGTTTGAGCCTGTAGGCCAGCTATATTATTTTGCAAAGCTTGCTGATCAAGCTCTTGCAATAAAGTTTCTGCTTCTGTGATAATTTTGTTTATTTTCCGGATCTCTGCCATGAGAATATTATATACCACCATTCATCGAGAAAATTAGGTCTTGATTGAGTATTTTTTGCTGATGATCTTCAAATATATTGAGTTGATAGCTTGTATCGGGTAGTCCGGGCTGTTTTAAAAGAGTCCAAGTTTTTTCTTCAAGCAATGGTTGTTGCGGCTTAAAACTCAAAACACATTTTTTATGAGACCGTTCGGCAACGGTGACCAAAAACCCCAGTTGCGTGACTGATCCTTCCCAGATGCTAACAGTTCTGCTTTCTTCTAAATCAATTGGCTGCTCGTCACAGCTGACTTTAATGGAATTTTCAAGTATTGGCAGATTGGTTAACAGTCTTTGGTAATTAACATAGCCTAGATGCGTGGCTTGCATTAAATCAGGGTTATTTTGAATCAGTGCGACTTCTTTTTCAGTTAGGGGAGAGTTGTGGTTGCTAAATTCTAATGCAAAAGAAACTAAATTTTGGTTGATGGCGAGCGTGATGTTGCGTTCAACTCCCTGATTGGCCTTATTAATACCTACATTTGATTCTACTAAATAAAAAAAGTAATCAGTGTTTGGATTGATTGTTCCGGTCAAATTTGCTTTAACAAAGAGCGACTGAATATCTAAATTTTTGCTATACAACAAAATGTTTTTATTGCGAGTAGTTTGACTTAACATGGTCATGAGCTGTATAAGTTGGGTTTGGTCAATTTGAGCTAACTGTAGTTTGAGTGCTGTATAAAGTTGCCCCAAAAAGTGTTTTTTTTGTTTGTCTCCTGCAAAAAACTCAATTCGTTGCTGCCTGGCTAAGTTATTTAAATTTTCTGGAGTGACTGTTTGTGGACTACTCTCCAGGTTAGGTAAATATATTGGTCCAGTAATAGACAATAAGTTTTTAACGAAATCAAGATTTAAGGCTATTAGTAAATCTGTTTCAGGTAGAATAGTTTGGTCTAGTAAAGAGATAATATCTTGAGCTGCTTGGCTAAAGTCAGCTTGCCAGTTGGCATCAGTTAAAGCCAACCCTCGGCCTTCGCTTAAATATTGATATACTCCAGGAGGGGCTGGAGATGTTTCGGTAATTTGATTTGACAAATCATAAATATCATAAAAAATTGGATCAGTCATTTTTCCATCCTGTAAAGAAAAAGCAGCAATGGAACCCATAAATCCTCCTGAAGCTCTGATTTCGTCATTGTTTTGTAATAACAGCACAACATTATGCTCACCTTTTTGGTAGTGGGTTAATATTCTTTTCAAGATAGGAAGGTTGTGATTGAGTTGTTCTAACTTCTGTTGGCTGTGATCATCTAAGAAAATATTAAGTAACCAACTTTTTTGTAAATGAAAAAAGAAACTATCATATGCTTGTGACAAAGTATTAATTTCAGCAATTAGGTCTTGAGAGATAAGTTGATCAGTGCTTTGGTCAGCATCGGTGGGGTCAGCAAATGCACTGAGCGAAGCAAAAGTTTCTTGGAAGGTTTTCTCAAGATTCGGCAGAAGTTGAATGACCTCTAGGCCATGATTAACAGCTTCTAAAGAATGCAGGCGGTATAAAGTAACAAACCTAAAAGGTTTTAATAGTTTGTTAGACCATTGAGCATACCTAGCAGCTGAGTCAAACTGCATTTGTTGCAGAGATTTAAGGCTAAAAACAGCAATAATTGCAGCCAAACCTAAAATAAAAAAAAGTACGGCAGTAATTTTGCTTAAGAGGGACAGCCCCTTTTTTATTTTTTGAGCTAATATCATGTCCATGCCTCTATTATAATAAACTCATTAAGAACACAGTCTATCAGCTTATAAACTAAATATTTCATCAGTGTCACAAGATTATTCTCAAAAGAAACACAATTTACTAATTGTTCACGGATGGGCCATTGATCCTCTTATGAAAAAGCGCTGGCAGCCTTTAATGAAATTAATTCAGGACAAAGGTTATCAAGTAAAATACTTACAGATTCCTGGATTTGAAGAAGATTTAGAATCAAGTTGGGACTTAGATGATTATGCTGATTGGTTAAAGGATAAGCTAGCTAGAACCAAAAACTGTGTTTTAATTGGTCATTCTTTTGGAGGCCAGATTTCATGCAGAGCCGCAGCTTCTCAACCCAAGAATTTAAAAGCTATGGTATTGATTGGTCCAGCTGGGGTAATTGACCGAGGCTGGCAAAAACAGTTAAAAAGATATATTTTTGGCTCTCTGGCCAATTTTGGAAAACCATTGCCCATAGGTAAATTTAAGAATTTCTGTCAAAAAACTTTATACAAATTGGCTAGAGAAAAAGATTATTTCCAAGCACCAATAGTTTTAAAGAAAACTATGGCCATTATTTTAAAGGAGGAAGTCATTAAGGATTTGCCAAAAATTTCAGTTCCTGTATTAATTTTTTGGGGCAAAAAAGATCACTATACTCCGCACAAACACGCCTCGATATTTAGACAAGGAATAAAGGATTGTAGATTAATTTCTATTCCTAGGGCGGGTCATTGTCCTCAATATACTCACACAGATTTTTTAGTTGATAATATTATAGATTTTTTGAAATATGTGGATTAATTTATTTTTTTTAATCTTATTGATTTTTGTTTTAGTTAGAAGTCTACTTTGGTTAACTAGATTGCAGCAAAAAGAGTATCGTTGGGATCGTTTATGGCATTATCTAAAAACAGAGGATGGTAGGAAGGATTTACTGAAAATTTTTCCCTCCTCAAAAGACTTTTTACGCACTGGTCTGGTCAGGCCTAAAATTACAGCCCGGATGTTAGTGGTGGTGTTATTATATGTTGCTTTGTTATCTTGGCTAGTTTTTACTTTTTTTGAACTGGAAGGATGGTTTGTTCTTTTTGTTTATTTAACAATTTTGTTTTTTATTCCGCTGATAATCTTGATTGTTAGTATTCCCACTGCAGTTATCTTTGAATGGCAAGTTTGGCTGAAAATGAAAAAAGCCCAAAAACAAATAATAACCCATAAGCCAAAGATAATTGGCATCACTGGCAGTTATGGCAAAACCAGTACAAAAATTATCTTAAAGCATGTTTTGAGTCAAAAATATTCAGTTTACGCTACACAGCGTTCTTTCAACACTCGCTATAGTTTAGCTAGAGATATTGTCTATCGCTATCAAGGTCAGGAGATAGTTATTATTGAATATGCTGCCTATAAGCCTGGAGAGATAAAATGGTTAGCTCAAAGAATTCAGCCTCATTGGGCAGTTATAACTGGTTTAGTGGAACAGCACCTAGCAATATTTGGTTCTGTAAAAAATATAATTAAAGCCAAAGCAGAGTTAATAGAGTCTTTAAAGCCTGATGGGTTGGTGTTTGTAAATGCCAAGGATCCAAGATCAAACATGATTGTGGAATATGCTCGTCAAAAGATTTTTTTATCAGATAAGCAAATAATCCCTTATGGCGGAGTTCAGTCTCAAATTGAACTATCTCAGCAACAATTAACTAATGATGGTCATTTAAGTTTTGTTCTCAACGACACAAAAGTGGTAACGAAATTAGTCGGGTACAGATATTCAACTATTATTCAAGCGGGGATAGCTGTGGCAAGGGAACTGGGATTAACCTGGCAGCAGATCATTGAGGGTTTACAGACTTTTGAGCCACCTTTATTTTTTGTGCAGTTATTTCAGCATAATCAAAAATTTTGGTTGTTAGATGATGGAAGAACCACCAACCCAATGGCTTTTTTTGATGTTATTGATTTAGCTCAAGAAATAATTGATAAGAAAAAAATTAAAGGTAGGAAGATTCTAATTACTAGCGGTATTATTGATTTAGGTGAAGAGACTAACAAAATCCACCTTAAGTTGGCAAAAAAAGCTAAAGCAATTTTTACTGATGTTGTCTATACTGGCAATCCAGGGAAAAGGCAGTTTGTCAAGATCTTTGGTCATAAGGTAATTTCAGAAAAAAATGATATTGAACAGTTGCTGCTTTCATTGGGTTCACAAGATTTTGTAGCAGTTGAGGGATGGGTTCCATTGTGGTTGCAGCATCAACTAATTACTCAACAATAATATATGTCGATTTTTAATAGTTTGGGTTCAAACTATCGCCTAAGTGAAGTATTGCTTAGCTGCTGTCAACTTTTAGACAAAGGGAACAAGTCTTATCAGAAAATTATTAAACAACTAGAACAATTTTATCAAGGAAAAGCAACTTTTTTATTTAATGGTAGGGATGCAATTGAATATTGTCTAAAGGCTTATGGAGTTAAATCTGGTGATCAGGTTTTAACTCAGGCATTTAGTTGTTCATCAATAGAAGAATCAATACAGCGAGTTGGGGCTAAAGCTGTTTATTTTGATTTAGCGCCAGGCAAAGTTAAAACATCTTCAGCCCAAATAAAAGAAGCTTTCTTAAAGGCGACAAACCCCAAAGCAGTAATTTTACAACATACTTTGGGTTATTCTGATGAAGTTGATGAAATTACTAAATTGTGTCGTCAAAATGATTTGATTTTGATTGCAGATTTGGCTCAGGCTGTTGGGGCAGTTGGTCTGGATGGCAGCTGTCTTGGATTGGAATCTGATGCAATAGTTCTGTCCTTTGGTCGTGATAAAATTTTAGATGCTGTTGTTGGAGGGGCTGTGATTTTTAGAGAAACTAAAAACAAACCTGAAGTTTACCCTCCAATTCCTAGCAACAAGAAGAATTTGCTGTTATTGCATCTCTACCCTTGCTTAACTTTTAAAATAAGACTTTTTTACAATTTGGGTGTGGGAAAAATTTTGCACTGGCTATGTCTTAAGGCGAATTTAATACAAACCTCGATAAAAAGTCCCCACTTTCATTATCAAGCTTATCCTAAAAAATTCTCTCGCTTATTACTGGATCGCTGGTGTCATCTTGATAAACAGTTAGAGCATCGTTGCCAAATTGCAACTATATATTTAAAAAATTTAAAAGAGGTGGATAAAATTAAATTATTGGTAAATCAGACTGAAGTTAAACAAGGCACCAATTTGCGCTTTCCATTATTGCTGGACTCAAAGAAATCTATTCAATCGCTGATTGTTTATTTAGCTGATCATGGTATTTATTTATCTGATCGCTGGTATCGCCAGCCGGTGGATAGCGGGAGTCTTGATTTTGAAAGTGATTATGTTTTGGGCTCTTGTCCAGAAGCTGAGTTATTATCAAAGAGAGTGATAAATTTACCCACTCATCAAAATTTAAACCCAGAACAGGCAGAGAGAATTTCAAAACTTATTATTAATTGGTCTAAACTGCAATCATAATGTATTCAAGCATTAAGTTAATTAAAGACAAAAAAACTTGGGAGCAGTTTGTTAAAAAGCATCCGGATGCTAATTTTTTACAATCTTATAATTGGGGGTTATTTCAAGAGAGGCTTAATAAAAACTTCTTTGCTTTAGGAATCTTTGTTAAAGATATACAGGTTGGAGCGGCCCTGGTGATCAAAGAAAATGCCAAAAGAGGGAACTATTTCACCATAGCTGGCGGACCTTTACTTGATTGGCAGTCCAGTCGTGCTTTGCAACTTTTTAAAAACCTGATTAATTATCTAGAAGAACTTGCCAAAAAGGAAAACTGCTGTTTTATTAGAGTTAGGCCTCAGGCGGTTGAGGGTGATGGTATTAAATCGATTTTTACTCAAGCTGGGCTAAAGTCAGCGCCAATGCATCTAACTGCTGACTTGACTTTGCGACTGGATTTGACTTTGAGCAATGAACAACTGCTTGGGCAAATGAGAAAAAACACTAGATACGAAATAAGAAAAGGTTTGAGGGAGGGTATAACAACTAAAATTATTTTAGATCCTGATTTCATGGACCAGTTTTATAACCATCAGCTTTATTTAGCCAAAAAACATAATTTTATCCCTTTTGGTTATGAGTTTTTGCTTTGTCAATTTGAAGCATTTGCTCAGGACAACCAGGTAGCTTTTGTTAACTCTTATCATCATAAAGAATTGCTAGCTTCAGCTTTTGTAATTTTTTATCAAAAAGAGGCTGTTTATCATTACGGAGTTTCAACTGAGAGAAATGAAAAAATGCCTGGATCTTATGTGGCTCAATGGGCAGTTATTCAAGAGGCAAAAAAGAGAGGCTGCAAGATTTATAATTTGTGGGGAGTATCTCCTAAAGATAAGCCTAATCATCGTTTTGCTGGCGTTTCTTTATTTAAGCGAGGATTTGGTGGAACTGAAATTCAACACTTGCCAGCCCATGATTTGGCTGTGTCTCCACTGTATGCTTTTACTAAAGTATTTGAGTTTATTCGCAAGAAAAATAGAGGATTATAAAAATATAAGAACTAGACTCTGCGAATATCGTAACTGGTAAGGTGTTCTAAAAAGATTGCTGGAGGATCTTCAAGTAAGAATTGTTGAAATTCTTGATAAATGGCTTGTCTTTCATTTTGATCTAAAGTTTGTCTACCTGTTTCCAACAAACTATCTATTCTTGTATTTTGATAGTTTGAAAAATTAGTTGCTTGTTCGGAATGCCAGAGAAAATACTGATCTGGATCAGTGGGAATTTCTTGTCCAATTAACAGCAGTTGAAAGTCTTGAAGATCAGGGAAATTAGTAACTTTGAGATTAATTGAAATTTTCATGTTTGGACAAAGATTTTTATCTTCAATGTCATCACTTGCTTGACACTCCTCGAGTGCTAGCTGCCCTAGCTCCTCCCATTCTTGCTTAATATCATTGGCTTTTTGAATATAAATTGAGGTTGTGGTTAAGGTTAGCTCTAGCGGTTGTTCTGGAGGGCTACTTAAAAGACGCTCAATTGCCCTTTCCATATCCTTGGCATATTCTTTAGCACCTTCCAAATATGCCCATGACCGAGGATCAATCGGACTAGTAGCTTTTATATCATTGCTTGGTTTTTGAGTTGCATAGGCCAATGCTTGCTTGACATTTCGAGATAGAAGCTGATCGTTGTGATTAAAAAAAATAGCTAAATATTGGTTAAAATTTATTTTTTCTTCAATAACCAGGTTTTTATCGGGCCAATTGATTAATTCTCCAAGATTTTTAACGTCCAGTAGTAAATCAACTTCTCCTTTTTTAAATCCAATTATGGCATCATCTTCTGTTAGGTAGAATCTATAAATAAGATAGTCTTCTGGTCCCTCCAAAGAAATTTGTCTTAACCTGTTGCTTTTTATTTGATAAGAGTCAATTTTATAAGGACCGATTCCAATGAGATTTGGTTTTTTAAAGAAGGTGAGGTGTCTTTCTAAAGTTTGTTTAAAAATGGGTTCAGTAACAATAGCAGGGAATGGGGCAAATGTGTCAGGTAATCTAAAAATGATGTCATTAGGAGTAGTTATTGTTTCGACATCTCTAAAATTATAGTTAATATCATCTGGAGTCAGCTCTTCGCCATCTTGCCACTTGATATCTTTTTTGATTGTGAAACGATAGGTCTTTCCATCATTTTCTGTAACCCAGCGTTCAGCCAATAATGGTTTTATTGAATGATTTTCTGGGTCTACAGTAGTTAACCCAACACTTAACTTATATTTAATTTCATCAGGGAGGGTTTGTAGATTATAATCACCAACCATTCCAATATATTTTCTAGGTTTGATGGATATTTTTTTTGCTAAGTAGGGCATGATTAGGGAGAAGATTAAGATAGCCCCAATAGCAGATAGCACAAAAGTTAGACCATGCTTTTTTATATAAGCGGTAATATACCAATAAAATTTTCGCATTTAGAAAATTAAGTTAGTTATTGAGATGAGAATAAACAAAACGATACCAATAATTGTAGCAATAAAAATAATCTTCTCTACTCCTTTGCGAGTGTGATAGGTTTCTCCACCTCCTCCACCTCCCCAGGTGGCTCCTAAGCCTCCGCTTTGCGACTGCATTAAAACAAGTATCACCAAAAGGAGTGAAACTATAATTTGAACTATAGCTAGGGATTGTCTCATACGTTATTTATTTTTTAATTATTAGATTTACTATTGGCCCGCTAGTTAGTTTGCCACAGCTTCCCCTCTGGTCTCTCTAATGACATTAACAGTCACTGTACCTGGATAGGTAAGCTTGTCTTGAATCTTATCTCTTATTTTACCAGCTAAAACATTTACGTCATCATCTTTTGACTGTTGAGGATTAAGTAATACTCTAACCTCTCGACCCGCTTTAACAGCATAGGCTTCTTCGACTTCAGAGTAACTAGTAGCAATTTGTTCTAATTCCTCTAATCTTTCAATATATTCATCAATATTTTCATATCTAGCTCCTGGCCTAGCTCCAGAAATTGCATCAGCAATATAAACCACCATTGCTTCAGGACTGGTGAAAGGAGTGTCTTCATGGTGTTGGGCAATACAGTCAATTACTTCTTGGGGCATATTGTATTTTTTGGCGATTTTTACCCCCATCTCGACATGGTTGCCGTCTGGTGTTTCTGCTATTTTCCCAACATCGTGCAATAGACAAGCTAGTTTAACAACATTAACGTCTACTCCAAGTTCATGGGCAAGTTTAATTCCAATTTTAGTTTCTTCTAGAGTGTGTTTAATCATATTTTGACCATAAGAAAATCTATATTTAAATCTACCCAAAGATTTAACTAACCCTGGAGGGAGGTTGTATACCCCTACCAGCTGACATAGTTCTTTTCCAGCTTCTACCATAGATTCTTCAATATCTTGTTTAACTTTTGCTACAGTTTTTTCAATTCTAGCTGGCTGAATTCGGCCATCTTTAATTAATTTTTCAAGAGAGATACGTGCAACTTCTCTTCTTACTGGATCAAAACATGATAGGCGTACTTCTGTTTCAGCATAATCTAAATCTAAATCCACACCGGTTTGTCGTTCAAAAGCATGGATATTCCTACCTGATTTACCAATAATTTTGCCCTTAACTTCTTCAGAGGGTAGGTTTATGATGGAAACGGTATATTCAGCGACATAATCAGTGGCGCCATGTCTCATGGTATCAATTAGAATTTCTTTTGCTACTTCTTTTGCTTCCAACTGCACCTCTTCCTTTTTTTGTCTAATTAATTGAGCCATTTCTTGGGTTAGTTTTTTTTCTAAACCCTCAATTAAAATTTTTTGTGCTTCCTGAGCAGTCATTCCTGAAATTTCCTCCAATCTTTTGAGCATTTTTTCTTTTGTTTCATTTAACCTCTTTTTTAATTGCTCAATTGCTTCTTTTTCCTTAGATAAGTTTTTTTCTTTTTGCTGAATTTCATCCAGTCTTCTGTCGATTTTATCTATCTTATTATCTAAAGTTCTTTGTCTCTGATTAAAGGTTTCTTCTTGTTTGCGAGCTTCTTGCTCAGCTTGAGCCTTAACTTGTAGCGCTTCATCTTTTGCTTCTACAATAATTTCTCTGGCTTGAGCTTGAGCTTCGCGCAAAATTGACGATACTTCTTGTTGAGTGGATTTTGAGACAGCCTCAATAGTTTTTTTGTCAACAAGTTTGGCTTGCTGTTTGTGTTGAGGTTTTTTCGCAACTTTTTTTTGCTGTTCAACTCTTTTAGAATCCTGGTGTTTTTTTTCTGACTTTTTTTGAGTAACTGGCTGAGAGTCCTCTCTTGCTTTGGTGAATAGGGAAGAGAGATTGTTAAAGAATGTCATAATTGAACCTTTGCTATCATTTAAGTAATTAACAACAAGCATTTTAGAGTGCTTGTTAAGCAGCTTGAATAAGTCTCAACCTGCTAAAGAGGACGTGGGGATTTTTGCGCGCTAAAGACTAAAAAGAAAAAAAATTACGACAAAACACGATCTAAATCAATAATTAGAACCGATTTATGATTTGTCTTTAGATTCATAAATAATTAGTTGATGTCTTATTTTTATCTAAATTAGTATTTTTAGTCTTAACCTAAATCAATCAAACTAGTTTATTGTTTGCCTTTAATCATTTAGCCACAAGTATGCTTTGTTATTATTCTCACGTCTCTTTAGGCTGTATTATATGCTTTTTGAAAGTTGCAGTCAACTTACTGGTCAATGGGTGACATTTTAAAAAGGATTCATTTATCAATGTTTTTTGTTATCAGACTTTATTCTATAACCAATAAATTTATTTTTTATTAGTATTGATTTTTTTTAAGATGTCACTTTCAATTTTGCTCAATAGTTTTTGGTTTTGAGCTAATTCATCTTTGGTTGACTCTCTTCCTTGAGCTATTACTTCATCTTCATATTTATAAAAACTCCCAGATCTTTCAACAACATCTAAATTAACTGCTAAATCTAACACGTCGCCGCTTCTAGAAATTCCATTTTCATCCATATCAAATTCTGCTTCTCTAAAAGGTGGAGCTACTTTATTTTTCTTAACTTTTACCCTATGCCTGCTACCTACTACCTCATCTCCTTCTTTAATAGTGCCAATACGCCTAATATCAACACGCTGTGAGGCATAAAATTTGATGGCGTTTCCACCAGATGTAGTTTCAGGATTGCCAAACAGCACGCCGATTTTCATTCGAATTTGGTTGGTAAAAATCACCAAGGTACCTGTTCTGTTGATGGCAGCTGCTAATTTTCTCATTGCTTGGGACATTAATCTGGCTTGAACGCCAACTTGAGCATCTCCCATTTCGCCTTCAATTTCTGATTTTGGCACTAGGGCTGCTATTGAATCAATGACAACAATGTCAATGCCTCCAGAGCGAATAAGTCGTTCTGCAATTTCTAAAGCTTGTTCGCCAAAATCGGGCTGGGAGATAAGCATGTCATCCAAATTGACTCCTATTTTTTCAGCTCGAACAGGATCGAGGGCATGTTCTACGTCAATAAAAGCAGCTACTCCATTTTGTTTTTGAACCTCAGCTATAGCATGCAAGCAAAGGGTTGTTTTACCTGAAGCTTCAGGTCCATATATCTCAACAATTCTACCCTTTGGATAGCCTCCAACACCTAGCGCTAAATCAAGAGATATTGAACCAGAGGGAACAGAGGGAATTTTTTGCACATTTCTAAGAGAGTCTCCCATTTTCATAATTGAGCCTTTCCCATATTCTTTTTCAATTTGCTGCATAGCTATGTCGACCACTTTATTTTTCTCAGAGTTATCATTTGATTGTTTTTGACTATTTGTTTTTTTTGAGCTTTTTTTTGCCATGTTTTCCTTTAATCGTGAATTATATTTAGTTAATAATTTTTGGTTTTTGTTCACTACTTACTATACTTAAGGTTTATTAAGAAATGAATAGTGAATTTAGGTTTGATACAGTTTACAATATAATAGCAGTATACTTAAATGGAACTTAAAATTAATAACTGATTTTGGAAACAAGAGTTAAATTTAAAACGGGCTGTGGCTCAGATGGCTAGAGCACACGCATGGGGTGCGTGGGGTCGCTGGTTCAAGTCCAGTCAGCCCGACATTTTTAAAAAAAACAGGAACTAATGCCTGTTTTTTTAAAACTTTAGCGAAAAAGTTTATTTTATTAAATAAAATTGTAATCTATTTCACAGTTTTTTAATTTTAGAAAATTCATACTGTAAGTATAGATTTTTATTAAAATATCGTACAATAAAGTTATGTTAAAAACAGGAGACAAAATTCCAACCACAATCAAAGTATATAACGAAAAAAAAACGATTGGTTACTTTGAAAAAATATTTAAATAAGCCATTGGTTTTGTATTTCTATCCTAAGGATAATACTTTTGGTTGTACTGCTGAAGCAAAAAATTTTAGAAAACTTAAAAGAGATTTTAATGACTTTGGCATTCAGATTATTGGTATCAGCAAAGATTCTGTTGAAAGTCATTTAGAGTTTAAACGTAAACATGAGCTGAATTTTGAACTCCTCTCAGATCCGAAACACAAACTTCAAGAGGCTTTTGGAGTTTGGCAGGAGAAAAGAATGCTTGGACGCAGCTATATGAGTACAGTTAGGTCAACTTTTTTAATTGATAAGGAGGGGGAAATTGTTAAACACTGGGTTAGAATACAACCAAAAGATCATCCAAAAATTGTGCTCAGATTTGTTAAGGATAACCCGCTAAAGAAAAAATAAAATATAATAAATTATAAGCTCGTTAACGAAGTTTATTCTGATTAAAAACTCCGCCAGCTTGTTTTGTTGAGCAGGGGGAATAAATCAGAATGGGGGTTCTAGGGGGATTCCCCCTAGTGGAGCTTAAGGGTTTAATACTCCCTTAAGCGACAGGGGAGCAGGCTTTGTTCTTGCAAAGCAAGACAAAACGCTGAGGGGTTTCACCCCTCAGAAATGAGCTCATATTTATTACTAGTACTAATTTGCGAATTTATTCTTCTAAATCTAAGGGAATTTTTTCTTGAATCCAAGCTGAAGTTTTTTCATACAAAGTGGGCTCAGGCTTTTTGTTGAGCAATACTTCAGATAAAATCGATTTTACAACTTCTTTGTCTATTTTCCCTAACATAAGCGCAATTCTCCCGGGAAATCTTAAAGCTTCAATGTTTACTAAGTTTTGATCATATTTTTTATCAAACCAAAAGCGCCCTAGTTCTTCCCAGTAATACAAATTATTCTCGATCCTGATGCCATAAGTAGTAATTTTGTATATCACATCTTGAGGAGGGATGACCGATAAAACATAAACCAAAAAAACGACTGAAATTACAACTGTGGTGGCCATCAATTGGCCGGAAAATACGAAAATCATAGAAACAAGCAGGGCAATAACTGTTACAGTACTAAAATATTTCTTATTGTGTTTTTTAAAAGGTCTGCTGGGGGCTGTCCACTTAAGCACGTCTTCCTCTGGTAAAGGGCGGTACATGCCAGGGGCGATTTGAGATTCTTCCAGTTTAGTATTGGGAAATTTTTGGTCTTTGTCTGATTTTTGCCCAGCTTGCCCTTGGTTTACTTGTTCGTCAGCCGTTGCTTGCTGAAGAGATTGATTAGCTTGAGGTGAATCAGATGCTTGAGATTGGGCATTTAGCATACTTTTACTATATAACAAAAAAAGGTTTCAAGCCAACAGGTTATCTGATAAAATTAGCTGATTGATGACTCTAGTTAGTTTTGCATTTAGTAAAGTACAGGAGGTGTCGCATAGTGGTCAATTGCACTGGTCTTGAAAACCAGAGCCTCATGGCTTCGTGGGTTCGAATCCCACCACCTCCGCATTACTTAAAATATATTGATTTATCAATATATTTTAAGTAATATGGCATAACAGTGGGATGAGAAGTCAAGCAAGTGAGTGAACAAATCATGAATATAAATAGTTCACGAACCTGCTTATACTGGGAGCTGTGCGAGAGCATAGCGAGCAGTAAATCCCACCACAAAAAACATGATTTTATGTGGGATGAGAAGTCAAGCAAGTTTGAGCGATAGTGAAAACCTGCTTATACTGTTTCAAGCTAATACAGCTACATAAACCTAAACTGCATTCAGCAAATTAACTCGCTATCCATCAAACTATTTCTGCTACAATTAATTTAATTAACAATTTAATCTAGGAATTTATAATGAAAAATTTTTATTTTTCAAAACGCGAAGCTATCAGTTTTGGTTGGAAGAAGATGAGAGAGAATATGGGTTTTTTAGGTTTAGTGCTGCTATTCACTTTTTTAGTAAGTTCAGGCTCTACTTTTTTTGAAAGATATTTAAATGACATGTCGCTTTTAAGAAATTTATATGGAATGGTTTTCGCTGTCCTAACCACAATTATTCAAATGGGCTTTCTTAAAATTATTCTAAAGATACACGATGAACAAGAAGCTGAGTTCTCAGATCTTTTCTCATCTTTTCATTTATTTTTTAAATACTTTATCGCATCTATACTTTACGGGATAGTGGTTGCTTTTGGTCTAGTTTTGTTAATTGTTCCAGGTATTATTTTAGCTATAAAGTATGTTTTTTATGATTATCTAATTATTGATAAAGAATTAGGGCCTTTAGAGGCATTAAGAGAAAGCTCAAGAATAACAGGTGGAGTAAAATGGCAACTTTTTATTTTTATGCTTTTAGTTTTTCTTATAAACTTTGCTGGAATACTATTTTTTGGAGTAGGATTGCTGCTTACAATTCCAGCTACAACAATTGCCACAGCTTATGTTTATCGAAGGCTTTTGGCTAGAGTTGAGGAAACTCAGCCAACAGAGTTAAGCGAACAATCGGGATTTTAACTAGGAAAACTAGCAGAATTCAATTTAGAACACTTTTATGAGAGTTTGGGATTTAGATCCAAAATTTCTTTGCCGTAATCATTTATTAGGAGAGCATCGCGAGATACATGCTATCTGGAATATTATCACCTTAAACAAAAAAGGCTATGGCTCGCATCCGGAAACTAGAAGGTGGATAGGGAAGCTCAAGGCTCTTTATTTAAGGCATGAAAAAGTGAAGTCAGAAATGATTTTTAGAGACTATCATCATAAAAGTGAGTTAAATAAAAAATTTGCTCTTGGAAAATCCATTCAGGATAAATTTATCAATACCCCACAAGAGCAAATTAAAATCCTAAAGGATAAAGGCTGCAACTGTCAGTTTTGTTGATTATTTGGCAGTAGCAACAATGATTGTGCCAACAGTCATTAAAACGATACCAATTCCTATTGGCAGAGTAATTTTTTCTCTAAGTATTAAAGCTGCAAAGATGATTGTTATGACGGTACTTAGTTTATCTACTGGCACTACTTGAGAAACTCTGCCTAACTGAATTGCTCTAAAGTAAAATAACCAGGAAAGACCAGTTGCCAATCCGGACAAAATTAAGAATATTATAGTTTTTGAGTTTATTTCTGGAATTTCTTTGAGCGTTCCTCTAGAAATAGCAATGCCCCAGGTGAAAAACAACACAATAGTCGTACGAATGGCTGTGCCAAGATCGGCATTAATATCCTGAAGCCCGATTTTAGCAAAAATTGCTACTAATGCTGCAAAAATAGCTGATAAAAAGGCATAAATTAACCACATCATATGAATTGATTATAGTTTATTTAATTAAACAAATCAGTGATATTTTTTACAAAAGCTCATTTTATTCTATTGAGTTTTTTTATTATAATAGCCAACATTACTTTAAATAAAATAATTAAACAATCTTTAACCTTTTAATGACTCAAAGCAAAAAAAGAGTTCTCATCTTTTTATTATCTTTAGATATTATTCTTACTATTTTACATATTTTATTTGGCAGACAAAACTTTTTTTTTCACTTGGATATAGAGCATAATCTCCCCACTTATTACCAAGGATTTAAACTAATAATCTTTGGAATAATTTTTTTAGTTTGGTTTTTTAAGAGAAAGTCAAATGAAAAAATGCCATTATTTTCTCTTCCTTTTTCTTTAGGGATGATTTTTATTGGCATAGATGAGGTTTTTGAAATTCATGAAAATATTTATCGAGTTTTTGAACTAACCAATTTTTTTCATCCAGAAAGAGTAATTGAGGCAACTTTAGATGCAGGCTATCGCTCTTCTATTTGGATAATTTATTATCTGCCAATTATCTTTACTGCTTTAATTTGGCTGGGTTATTTTTTAAGACATTTTCAAGAAAAATCTAAGGCAGTTTTTAAATTATTGATTTTGAGCTGTTTCCTGGTTTTTATAGTATTTTTAATGGAGATTTTAAGTTCTAGCGGACTGTTTAGTGATGAAACTTATTTTTGGATGATTACTGTGGAAGAAACAGCCGAAGCTATCTTTGGAACAGCTCTGGTGGCAATAGGTCTTTTAACTTTAGGGAAAACAGTAGCCAATAAAGAAATTGTTTTTTAATAACGCTGTTTAGTTTCTGTTTATCATTTTATTTTTATGCCGAGAGCTTTACGCTATTTCTTATTCTTCTTCTTGGGCATTGGTTTGGGATTTATTTACTTACTAATGACCCAGACTCCTTTAGAAAGAGTGAACTTAGGCAACAATGCCCTGTGGATTGAAAAAGCCATTGTTCCAGCTCAGCATGATTCTACTTCTAAAATGAGGATTCTTTTTGGGGGAGATTTAATGTTTGACCGCAATGTCCGCATCCTGGCGGAACAGATTGGCTATGATAACCTAGTTACTTCAGAATTAAAACAACTTTTCTTTGACCATGATTTAGTAATTGCAAATTTAGAAGGCCCAATTACTGACAATAATTCTTTAAGTGTTGGGACAGGACCAGGGGATCTTCACAATACGCGCTTCACTTTTGATCCAGTAGTTACACAATGGTTAGCAGATCATAATTTTCAACTGGTTAATTTAGGCAACAATCATTTATTAGATTTTGGAGTAGAGGGAGTTGAAACCACCTATCAATATCTAGATCAGGCGAGTGTGTCTTATTTTGGCTGGATCGGACCAGCGCCTGCAGTTGAGCTGTTTAATAAAATATCTACCACCTTAGTGTTAAATGACTTAAATATCGGTTTGGTGAACTATAACCAGTTTGGGCAGCAAACTATAGAGAGCGTGTTGTCAGAAATTTCTACACTTAAAGATCAAGTAGATTATTTAATTGTTTTTACTCACTGGGGAATAGAGTATGCACCTGAAGCTAATGCTGTTATTACTAAGCAAGGAAGACAGTTTATCGAATCAGGTGCTCATTTAGTCATTGGTACCCATCCGCATGTGATTCAGCCTTATGAAGATTACCTGCATGGCAGGATTTACTACTCATTAGGAAATTTTATTTTTGATCAATATTTTTCAACAGAGGTAAAGAGGGGCCAGTTGGTGCAGTTAGAGTTAGAGCTTATTGATCAGGAGGCAACTCCTAGTGCTAGTTTTAGAGAATTTGAGGTGTTGATGGAGCCCAATCAGGCGGTACAGCTATCAACTGAGTCTGCAGAACCAAATATTTAGTAACTGCATTTTTAAAGCTGCCTTTTTTCCATAACAATTTCCTATTGTTTTTTTATTCCAAACTCTTTAGTATTAATCACAATACAAAATTCAATGTGGCGAGAACACTTATTTGTTTTCGCTCCCAAGTAACAGATCTTTTGTCATAAAAAACAAAAGAGGATAACCAAGCGAGCTAAAGCAAGTAGGTGTTTTTTTATTAATAATCATTCATTATTTATCTAATTTATCCTAAAAATGATAAAAACTGCCGCTGATTTTAATAATTTACCAATTCATTTAACTTATGATGATGTTTTGCTCGCTCCAGGTTATTCTGATTTTACTCGTCAAGATATTGATTTATCCACCAAGGTCAGTCGAAACATTTCAATAAAAAATCCTTTAGTCTCAGCGCCAATGGATACTGTCACTGAAAGCAAGCTAGCTGTTGCCTTAGCAAAAACAGGTGGGCTTGGCATAATTCACAGAAATTTAACAATTAAGGATCAAGTTAAGCAAGTAAGTGAGGTTTTAAAACAAAACTTACTTGTGGGTGCAGCTGTAGGCTCTAGTAATGGTTATGAAAAAAGAATTGAGGCTTTATTAGAAGTTAAGATTCCTTTGATCGTGATTGACTCTGCTCATGGTTATTGCAAGAGTGTGATTGAGGCTATTAAGTTTGTTAAAAAGAAATCACCCAGGACTGAGGTTATGGCTGGTAATATTGCTACTTATGAGGGAGCTCAGGCTTTAATTAAAGCTGGTGCAGACAGTTTACGGGTTGGTATGGGCCCGGGTGCTATTTGTACAACCCGTATTATTTCAGGTATGGGCATGCCTCAACTAACTTCAATTGTAGAAACTGCTCGAGCTGGTAGGGAAGCAGGTGTGCCTGTTATAGCTGACGGAGGGATCCGTTACTCTGGAGATATGGTTAAGGCTTTGGCTGCTGGAGCTAATGCTGTCATGATGGGTAGTTATTTTGCCAGTTGTTTAGAATCACCTGGTGAGCATTTTACTATCAAGAAAGAACAAATTCCTTTTAATTTTCGTCATTTAATAAAGCTGGGAATTGATGAGTATACTTTTAAAACTTATCGAGGGATGGGTTCGCAGGGTGCTATGAAAAAAGGTGCAGCTATTAAATCTGAAGCAGAATTTCATGGCAAAAATTACAAAGATCGTGTTTTGGTTGCTGAAGGCGTAGACGCAATGGTGCCAGTTAAGGGTTCTGTAAAGGAAATCGTTGACCAAGCTCTTGGAGGAATTAAATCAGGATTTTATTATGTGGGCTGTAAAACGATCGGGGATTTGCAGCAAAACGCCAGATTTATCAGGATTACAGATGCATCTCTAAAAGAAAGTCATCCCCATGATTTGATTATTACTGATCCAGGGAAAAATTATTAGCAAGATGTGGATGTATTTAATAGAGGATGGGAGTTTTTTATAGGCTGAGGTTAAGTTGAATGTCAGATTTTTGATTTAAGTTAAAAGTATGGAGAACTTTTTTAATCAGTCGTCCTGTTGTGGTATATTGGAGGAGAGTTAATTGAGAGGATATCAAAATGCTAAATTTTTTTAGAGAATTACATCCCTTAATTCAAGCAGGAGGAACAATAGTTTTAGCTGCCTGTTTTTTCTATCTCTATGTTCTGCTTTCAGAGAAAATAAATGATGGTAGCCATAGGCAAAAAAAGAACTGATCCTATTTTTTAACTAACCCCCTTAAACTACCTGCCATTACAGCAAAATCTGCAGTCATTTGTAAAACGGGCAGCCAATACCAGCCTTGGGGTGTATAGCGTAAGTTTTTTTGGATGGCCCAGAGTAAATAGATTATCAGCCAAAATCCAAGGATTAAGATTAGGCGCAAAATTGAGATCTGAGTAAAAAATATTAAGAAAAGTACTGCTAATATTACCAGAGTGTATCGTCCAAACAGTAGTTGTACTTTTGGTCTGATAATTCCTGCCTGAATATCTCCTTGGGCGAAGCTATAGATCATTTTTGAAAATTCTATTAGGTTTTTTCTAGGTATCCAGCCCACTAGAGCATCTTGAGCAAAGGCAAATTTAAAATTTTTCTGTTTTGCCTGGTAGAAAAAGACAAAATCTTCATTCAAGCTTAGTTTTTCATCAAAACCATTAAGTTTTTCCCAAGTTTTTTTAGTTAGCAAAACTGAACGAGTTGTTGGCATAAACTGTTCAGGATTAATTCTGCCTGGCATTTCTAGGGTGTAAGCCACTACAGCTTGCTCAAATGGAGTGTTGGGTAGGCCGTAAAAATATCCACCTACAATATCAGCCTGTGTTTGTTGGTATTTATTGACTAATTTTTCCAGCCAGCTGGGTTGAGGAATACAGCCAGCGTCAGAAATAGCGATTAGTTCATGTTTAGCATGTTTGATAGCCCAGTTTCTGGCCTTCGAGCGGTTAGATTCAGGTAAAATTTTTAAGGAGAATTTAAGTTTATTTTGAGATGCTAAGGGATGGGTTTTAATAAAATTTTGAATTACAGCTATAGTTTTATCTTGAGATTCGCCGTCAACAATAATAACTTCATCCGGCAATCTGGTTTGTTTATAAATTCCCTTCAGAAGTAACTTTATGGCTTTTTCTTCATTAAGTACTGAGACGATAAGGCTTATTTTTGGCTGAGTCATACTTATACTAATACTAATTTGCGAATTTATTACATAATAACAAAAAACCAGATAAAATTTGCTACAATTGCTTCATGTTCAGCAATTTTTTAAAAAGAAATAGCCAGATAAAGAACCTGCTTATTATAACTCCATTTTATTACCCTCATTTAGGTGGGGTTGAAAAACATGTGTTTAAAACTTGTAAGGTCTTTCAAAAAATGGGCTTTTCTCTCAAGGTCATTACCCAAAAACATGATTCAAATTTGGTAACTCAAGAAAAAATTAGTGATTTAGATATCTATCGTTTTAATTTTCCCAAGATTAAGCTTTTTGGACTTTTTGTAATCTGGATTACATTTTTGCAAAAATATTTTTCTCTTTTTTATCAAGCTGATGTAGTTCATGTACACGATGTTATGATTTGGTGTTTGCCATTGCGCCTGCTTTTTCCCAGAAAAAAATTTGTGCTGACCATACACGGTTGGGAGGGAATTTATCCAATTCCTAAAAAAAATATTTGGTTAAAAAATATAAGTGCAAAGTTGGCGAATAAAGTCATTTGTGTAGGTGCATATATTGGTAAACATTATGGAATTAGCTGCGATCAGACAATTGAGGGAGCAATTGATCAGGAATCATTTTCAAATTTATCAACTAAAAAACAAAAATCTCAAAGTGTTGTTTATTTAGGTAGGCTTGTCAGTGATACTGGCCTGCCTTTATTGTTAGAAGCTTGGAAAAAGTTATCTGCTGCTGATAAAAAAAATTTAAAGTTAATATTTATTGGTGATGGAGAGTTAAGAACAATTTGTAAAAAGTATGGTACTGTGCTGGGCTGGTTAAGTGAAAATAAGGTTAGGGAACAGTTGGAGAAGTCTTCAGCTTGTTTTGCCAGTGGTTATTTGTCTGCATTAGAGGGTTTAGCAGCAGGATGTACTGTTTTGGTAATTGCTCATAATCAACTTAAAAAGGATTACTGGCAGATGAGTAAAATTGGAGATAAAGTACAAATTCTAGAAGACAGCAAACAAGTAGTAGAAACATTAAAACTAGCCAAGCAGTTTATAAAAAATAATAACTTTTCACAAAATTTATCTTGGTTAAAGCAAAGATCCTGGCAGAAAACAGCGCAGCTTTATCTAGATAACTATTCTTCTTAAATTTATAACCTTATTTATAGAGTATTTTTATGTCCTATATTATTGACATATTGGATACTATTTGTATATAATTTGATGTATATAAATTATAAATAAGCGATATCGCATATCTTATAAACATTTATTCCAAGATAAAGTGGCTAGCAGCCATTAACTTTTAATAGTTTGATCAATAGCTAATTGCTGATTGTTGTCGGCAACTAGCTGTTGACCAGCAAAAGTTTGCCAGCATTTTTAACAAATGTGAGGCGGACGGGTTGGTTGTCAGCGGGAGGTTGTTTCGCAAGAAACAACAGCTCTTTAACAAGGCATACAAAAATAAAAGCAGAAAAATCTCTTTTTTTTTGTAGACCTACTTATCACTTAAAGTGATGAGTGGCTTTAAGCCGACTGTTTAAATCCTTTAAGGATGAACTTAAATTAGCAATCGGTTTAGAGCCGCTCAGTCACGAGTGGTAAAGTGTCTTTAAAAAGCTCTGCTCATAGGGAGTGGAGCAACAACAGAAAGAGGAGAGAGAGATGTCTTTACTTAGGCTACTCAACGAAGGGAGTCCGGAGGAGCTCAGGGATCTGTTTGTTAAGTTGCCGTTTGTCGGCACCCAGCAAGCAGAAAAATGGGCAGACGGTGTGGTTGATTTTCGTGAGACTGAGGGTCCTTTTCAGGACACACAGCAACTCACAAATCTCGAGAAGATGGGACCAAAGAGAGTTCAATCTCTCGAGGAATTGGTAACAGAGTTACCAGAGGAGGAACAGGTGAAGGAGAAATCGCGTTCATCGTGGCCTTGGATGTTGGCGGGAGCAATAGTATTGCTTCTGCTAGCTGTCTGGGGGATTTCACGAATTCAACCTCAAGTGATTGAGGTTGAAAAGGAGGTCATTCTCACAGAAACGGTCGAAGTCGAGAAGGTGGTCGAGGTTATCGTAACCCCGACACTCGTCCCCATCGTTGAAGAGGCCGATGAGGTTGAGCCAGAAACGGCACTTCCTCTGAGAGTCTCAGTTGTCGGAGCTGTGGCGGAGCCTGGAGTCTACTCACTAGACCAGGATTCGCGGATAATCGACCTGATTACTGCAGCAGGGGGCTTGCTCCCTGAAGCTGATCAGGAGTCGGTTAATCTAGCTGCGATGGTTACTGACGGCGAGCAGGTAGTAATACCTGTCATGCCTGAGGTGGCTATTGCAGACGCAGATGTAGACACGGATGAAGTTATGGCGGAAGTCGTAACCTCAACCGTGGCATCACTGGCTTTCACAGATACTAACAGTGTTTCTGGATCGCTTTATGCGATCCTTGGGGCACCGAAAGCAGTGACTGCTCCTAGCATCGACAGCAGTTACAAGAACACCATCGGCTTCAACACCCACAGGTGGGTAGCGGAGCCTGGAGTTCTTACTGCAGACTCGATTCAGGATTGTGCTGGCAACGCAAGTTGTTGGCATATTTCTCCTGACCGTCAGTATGTGCTAACGGATCGGGTCGGAGAGGGTACCAGCGTCCGCGAGGACGCATGGACTCTCGTCTCTGGAGCTAGAGGCATGTTTGAGCTTGGATCTGTTAAGATTCAGCTTGATGCCCGAGATGATCATGTTTGGATGGTCTTGGTTCGTGGTCTGAATCCTGGTCCTGGGGACAGAAATGTCCCAATGTGGGCCAGTGATTTTGATCCGGGATTTACTCTCGTGACGCACTTGCCTGTTGGGGCAAGAGTGTCTGAGAATTATTTCCTAGAGAATGTTCAGACTGGTCTCTCAAGAGGCAATTGCGGCCGTGATGGCTGCACTCATGTCTCAGCTTTGCTGTTTGATGTCAACAACGGGGCTTGGGTGATCATCACCCGGTCTCGAACGACATCGTGGAGCTTGGTTGCCACCAACTTGGTGGTTGACTAGCTTCTTCTGTATGCCTTTTCGAGCCGAGCGTCCTTCGGGCCGCTCGGCTCAACCCTTTTGTTCATTTCTCGTCTTGACGGCTTTTGCTAAATGGTAACTTAAAAGCAGAAGTGGCCAAAAGGGTTTTTTATTAATGTTGAATTATGAAAGTAAAAAAAATTGATCTGGCTACTGTTTATAAACAGTTTTTAAACCACTTGCCTTTGGCAGTGGTGGTTTTGGTGGCTCTAGTTATTGCTTTTCAAAATATTGATTTTTCAACTTATTACTCCGGCTGGGACAATATTCACGCAGAATTTAATTTGGCTCGCTACGCACGTCAAGTCTTTTTTGGTTCCTGGTTAGAACATCAGGGTTTGGGTGCGCCGGCTGCTCAGGCACATCTGTCAGAAATTCCCCGTTTACCAATTCTATTTTTTTTGCAACTACTTTTACCAGATAACTTAATCCGCTATACCTATATTTTTAGCATGTATCTAGTCGGCGGGGTTGGAGTTTATTTATTTTTATCTAAAATTTGGCTTAACAAAAAAACCGGCAACTTTAAAAACTGGATTGCTAGTTTGGGAGCTGTTTTTTATCTGCTGCACATTCTAACTCTCCAACAGTATTACATTAGTTTTGAGATGTTTATGGTCCAATTTGCCTTCTTCCCTTTTTTGTTAATGCTGATCCACAAGCTCTCAAGAAGCTTTAGCAGCAAACACATTTTACTTTTCATTTTGCTTCAGTTTTTAATCGCTCCGAGCGGACATACCCCTACTGTTTTTTATTTGGCAGTGCTGTTGTCCATGATTTACGGTTTTTTTGTTCATCTTAAAAATAACTTTAAAATTAACTGGCGTTCAGGCTTGGCTTTTAGTTTTTTAATCGGTTTATTAACTTTAATAACTAATGCTTATTGGATTTTGCCCAACCTTTATTACAGTGTGCAAAATTCACACTATGTTCAAGAAAGCCGCACCAATAGCATTTTTGCTCCAGAGTCAGTGTGGAGCATTAAAGAGGCCGGTACTTTCCAGAATTTTGTCAATAACACCCACTATTTATTTAATTGGAAGGATTATTCATTTTCAGATCAAAAATTTGAATATGTTTTTCATGAATGGCTGCCTCATTTAAATTCTCCATTGACTCAGACTCTTATGGCTGTGGTTGGTTTCGGGACTTTGGTTGGGTTAGCTTTAGTTATTTGGAATAAGAATAAGGGTTATGAAAGGTGGGCTTTTGTTATCTTTTATCTATTTTCCGTGTTTTTAATTTGGATTAATCTTTTCCCAACAAATGTCCTGGTTAATTATTTATATCGTTTTGGAGTATTTCAGGAGGCTTTCAGAAATCCTTTCACAAAATTATCAATATTATTTTCTTTTGTATCAGTAGTCTTTTTTGTTGAGTTTGCTGAATTTATTATTGATTATTTTCAACAACATAAATCTAAGGCAATATTTCAAAAATTAGCCAGCGTCATCGCTTTACTATTTTTATTTTTCTCAGTCATTTATATAGCCCTTCCTTCATTTCAAGGCCATTTCATTAATGATAAGTTAAGAATTAAATATCCTGATCAGTATTTTGAGCTATTTGATTATTTAAAAACAAGAGATAGCAGTTTAAGAGTTTTGCCCCTACCTCAATTTAATCATGCTGCTTGGGTTTACCATGATTGGTCATTTATCGAGCCAGGCAATGGTTATCAGGGTATGGGTTTTAATTTTTTTGGTATTCCTCAACCTGTTTTAAAAAGAGACTTTGATCGCTGGGGTGAAACCAATGACTTTTTCTATCATGAGCTTAAATATGCTCTAGATACTAATGACGTTACTCACTTCTCTCAATTACTAGCAAAATACAACATTGATTTAGTTCTTGTTGATGAAACAAAGATTGACCCTTTTAGAGATTATGATTATCAAAAAGAACATCAGCTGCTTGTTGCTGCCGGCTTAAATAAAGTTTGGGAAAGGGATTTTCTGAGTATTTATCAAAAAGACGAATTCAATAAGGGCCAGTTTTTTGTTCCGCAGTCAATCAAAATTGTTTCAGCTAATACTGATCGGATAAAAAAGGACTGGGCTTATCATCATGAAGGAGATTATATTAGCAGTGATTTAGATAAAGCTGTCGTGATTTATCCCTTTACTGACTTAATGCAACCTGAATTGGTGGATGTAAACTATGCTCAAGATTTTATAAAAATTAGGCAAGAGATTGAATTAGGCAATTATTTATTTACTCTTCCAGGGGCTCAGGAGCCTGAACATCTTACCCCAGTGATGATTGACTATTCTGGACAGAGAGTAAAAGTTAGATTTCCGGTAAATAGAATTCTAGTTAAGGATGAGGTTATTACTCTGCCTCATCTAACCCATTTCCAGTTTTATATTGATGAAGCCAGTGAAATAATTGTCTTTTTTAACAATCAGGGCATTGTTATTCAGCCAGGACAAATTATTTATCCTGTTTTGTCTGTAGATGTAGGTCAGCCAATCTCAATTGCTTATGCTAATAGAAATGCAGACTTAAATCTTATAGGAGAAGGAAGAATTAGAAGTACAGATTTAGAAATTAAAAAACAGTTTGATCTTAATCCTGATTGGAATAAATTTAAAAATGATTTAGTTTTTCAAGTTGATGAAGTTGAGGAGCTTATTCTCAAAACAGAATTTCCTGTGGTTTCATTGGACGTAGCCCAGAACCCTTCAGTAAATTGTAGTGATCCAGAGCAGGGTTTTATTACTGCTGATTTTTCACAGGGGATTATGACTTATGAAGCTGATAAATATGCTGTCAGTTGTAATGGCTATAACTTTGATTATATGTCTTCGGCAGCCTCATATCTTTTGAATGTTTCTGGTGAGAATATTAAAGGTAGAAGTATTAAATTTTTTGTTAGTAATTCTCAAGAAGGTGTAATGCCCGATGATTACATGCTTCCTCAAGGTAAATATGACTCAACAATCACTCTAAATAAAGTGTCTGATGATCCGCGCGCTCAGTATTTTTTAAATTGGGAGACTAGGTCTTTTGGTAAGCTTAGTAAAAACCAAATTTATCAAATGAGGATAGTTCCTTTTCCTTTTGAAAGATTGGCTCAGCTCAGAATGGAAACGGTGAATAGTGCTGACATAAAATCTAATAACATCGCTATCAAGCAAGCTTGGACCTTTATTGATGCAATTCACATTATTGATTTGGAGTGTGAAGATGGCAACTGTTATCTAGGGACTGATCAATCTTATGATGATTTATGGTTAGCTTTTAGATTAGGTGAGACTAAATTATTGCCACACTTTAAATTTAATAATTGGGCGAATTTATGGCAGGTTGATCAAAGCGGGAGAATAATTATTTTATACTTACCTGAAGCGATGGCGCTGTTTTCTTTTGTGTTTCTAGCTGCAGCCACTACCATTCTAGGTTATAAAGTTACTCTAACGAGTATTAAAAAAGATCGTTAATATTTGTTTGGATTTTTAAGTTTTGCGTCAGCTTAACTTGCTTTATTAGCAAGTGTGTCTTTTTTTAATTTTTTATTTCAACTAATTTTAGCCATTTTACAGTTTTTATTACTATTACTTTGTCCTGCGTTTTGGCCCATTCGTCAATTTAATGAACTGATAAGCCCACCACCGGTGTTCTCAGCTAGCAGCGTACCCCAACTTTTGTTTGTTGATGATTTTTCATCTGGATTAGGCCAGTGGCAGTTAGAAAATGGCTCGTGGCATTATTGGCAAATAAATCAAGATGGTTGGCTGGAGGCATCTATTAATACACCGCAAACTGTCTCGGTTTTAGTACCAAAAGATGAGTTTTGGCAGTCAGACTGGTTAGATTATCAGTTAGAGTTTGATTTTGAAGTCCTTTCTAGTGCTGATATTAACTTTAGCTGGGGGTTTCAAGATATAAACAATTGGTATGAAATTCATTTTTTTGATGGAAATTTTTATTTAGTTAGGGTTGAAAATGGGCAAACTGAATTTTATTACTCAGGAGAGTTTGACTTGCCTCTAAATACCGTCTGTCGAGCCTACATTGTGTTTAATCAAGGTCAAATTCAAGTTTGGATTGATGATAACCCAGTAGTAGATTACAGAGATTTTTCTTATAAAAGTGGGGGCAAAATTGCTTTAAGAGTCACTACTGGGGCAGCTTTTCCCACCAAGGTAAGGTTTAACAACCTGATGGTTTAT
>CAYVBW010000008.1:32591-34980 GCA_964449995.1 uncultured Pseudomonadales bacterium
GGTTACATTGGTGAGGGTTTATTGAATTGGTTGGCAGGAGCTAGACTTTCTAGATTAATTCAAGACAAATTTTCAACGCCACTGCAACCTTTGCCTGCTCTAGAATTTCAGCGATATCATTCTTCTACTTATCAAATGGCGATTGATTTAATCGACAGCAATCGCCCAGCGATTGTACAAATTCCAGGACATTTTTTAGTCGCGCATGGCTATACTCTGAGCAAAGATGACTTGATAATTAGTGACCCTGCGTATAATTATTTTTACTTTAGCCAGCATCAGCAGCCTCTGGTATCTTTAATTGATTTTCAGCCAACCCAAACAGATTTAAGTTATTTGATGCTGGTTTATGACCCAAGATTAGAAATCAAACTTTTGGATGAGAATTTTCAACTAATCAGCCATGTTTTTTATGGCCAAGATACAATTGCTGACCCTTTTTATGATCATGAGCAATGTTCCTCACAGCTCATAGATGAGGTAGAAGATTACTGTTTTCCCTTTGTGTCTGCTCCTATCATCCAATACTTACAACAACCTGACACAGGCAGATATTATCTAGAGATTTTTATGGATGGAGAGTTGCTTGAGAGTGAGGTCAAAACTCTTCAACCCTGGCAAATTTTTGCTTACGGCATTCAAGGAGAGGCAAGTATCATTGATCGACACTCTTTTTTAGAGACTGAATTAATCGTTCTTGATTTTGACCAACATGACCCCTCTCAAGTGATAGCCAAGAGTATTGTAGAACCTGATTTTATTGCTTTGCAACAGTCTTTACAGACTATAGAAAATTTTTCAGAAATTTCTCCGTATTTATATTTTCGTTTACAGGAAATTGTAAAATGGTCTTTAGCTGCAGAGGTTCCTCAAGAAAAAGACCGCTACCTACAGCTTATTTTATCAATATTGGCAGAGTTTGAATTACAAGTTTCACAGGCATTAAAACAAAGTTTGCTTTCTGTTTTGCTCTAAATTAGCAGCATTCCTGCGGTAAAATAAACTATGTCAAATTTTTGGAAAAATTTACCAAAACCTTTTGTGGGTTTGGCACCGATGGATGGTATTACCGATCAGCCGTTTCGACAGATTGTGCAAAAATATGGCAACCCTGGCGTAATTTTCACAGAGTTTGTGAATGTAGAGGGCTTATGCCACAGTATCAAGCGCCTACTTTTACCCTTGTGGTTTGACCCAGCCCAGCATCCGATAGTGGCTCAATTATATGGCAAAACACCTGAATATTTTCGCCAATGCGCAGTTTTAGTTTGTTATTTGGGTTTTGACGGCGTTGATGTGAATATGGGTTGTCCTTCAAAAAATGTGGCCAGTGGTGGAGCCGGAGCTGGTTTGATTAAAAACCCTAAACTAGCAGTGGAGATTATTGAAGCTGTTCAGCAGGGAGTGCGGGATTGGGCTAATGGAGCAGATTTAGCAGACTGTCCTGATTTTTCAGATAAATTTATTAAAGCTGTTAAAAAATTAACTCTCAACTATGGTGATTCTCAAATTGATTCTCAAAACAGGCAGCTTTTGCCCGTGAGTGTTAAAACCAGATTGGGGTATGAGGAGCCAGAACTTGAAACCTGGATTCCAGCTCTTCTTGAAACTCAGCCTGTAGTTTTAACCATTCACGGCAGAACTTACAGGCAAACTTTTACTGGCAGAGCTGATTGGGATTTGATTGGACAGGTAGTTGGTGTTGCCAAGAAACTCAACAGCAAAACTCTAATTATTGGCAATGGTGATGTGGATGATTATCAACATGGGGTTAAGTTGGCTAAAAAATATGATTTGGCAGGTGTGCTAATAGGCAGAGCCATCCAGGGCAATCCTTTTGTATTTGCTAAAGATCAGTCTTTTAAAAAAATAAATCCACAACAAAAAGCTCAAAAATTAGCCAAAATAGCACTTGAACACGCCCAACTTTATGAGCAAACTTTTTCTCAAGAAAAGAAGTATGGATTTTTTCCCATGCGCAAACATTTAGCCTGGTACATTAAAGAAATACCTCAAGCCAAAGAGGTTCGCAGGCAGTTAGTAGGAGCTAATTCTAGCCAGGAAGTAGAACAAATTTTTCATCAGTTTTCACTGTTATAATCTAACTAACGTTTATGCAACTTAAAACTACTGCAGAATTTACTCGAGCTTATCAGGCTCTTAATGCTGGACAGAAACAAGCGGTTGACACTTTGGAAAATCCGGTGATGGTGGTGGCTGGTCCGGGAACTGGTAAGACTCAGGTTTTAACCACTCGCATTGCTAATATTTTATTAAAAACCGACACTAATCCTTCTAGCATTTTAGCCTTAACTTATACTGACAGTGCTGCTAAAACCATGCGTCAAAGATTAGCACAGTTGATTGGCAAAACTGCTTATTATGTTAA
>CAYVBW010000009.1:0-34438 GCA_964449995.1 uncultured Pseudomonadales bacterium
ACAGCTGACCTTTCCGATGTGAACGGAACGCTCTAACCAACTGAGCTACGGATCCTTATAACTTAATTAATAAATTTTCTATATTATACTATAGCTCACAGTTAATCCAGATAGGGATAAATGTAAGTATAGCTTCAGAAAATTGATCTAGGCTAATAGGTTGTGGTTAAAAACGACTTAATTTTAAAAGCTTGGAATGTAATTTTACCAGAGTATTGCCTTGGTTGTAATAAAAAAGGTAGCTTGCTCTGCAATCAATGTTACTTACTGATTCACTTTAATCCCACTCCAACAAAAAATTTTTTATTCCAGCAAGATTGCTTAGATCAAGTCTTATGTTTGGCAACTTATCAACCTCCAATTTCAAACTTAATCAGAGGATTAAAATATCACAACATCAAAAAAATCAGTGTCGTATTGGCAGACTTACTCTATTATCACCTTAACATAAAAATCTATCACGTAATCACCTGGGTACCAACATCTAAAAAAAGAATAAATGAACGTGGTTTTAACCAAGCTCAATTAATAGCTGAAAATTTAGCAATTAAGCTAAATATAAATTCACTGGCTTTAATTAAAAAAACTCGGCATACTCACAAACAAGCCCAAAGCTCATTTCAACAAAGAATGCACAATTTAAAAAAAAGTTTTTTAATAAATGATTGGAGCCCAGTATTTATAAAAAATAAAAATATTTTAATTTTAGATGACGTGGTTAGCACTGGTAGCACCTTGAACGAATGCGCAAAAATTTTAAAAAAAGCCGGAGCAAAAACAGTCACTGGATTAGCCATAGCGAAAAGCTAATTCATGCTTTTAAAAATACACATAATATCTTATAATATTATTTATCTGAACTTATTTTTAATTCAGATGATAGGGGATGTATTTGCTTTGACGCAACAGCTCTTTAATAACTGCAGACCATCTTTGATTAACAGATGTTAAACAGAGTCAAAAAAACAACTGTCAACAAAGTAAACAGTTTAGTTGCTTCAGCTAAAGAAGCTGTCACAGGTTTCTTCAGTCCAGTTGCAACTCCTGCTTACGCTTACGCGTAAAATGGCATCTATAAATTTCTTCTCACTGATGAGAATTTATAGGTGACAAACCAGTCAGTGTGACAGCTAACTTGTTTCATGTCACAAGTTAGCTTAAGACATAGACATGGCCGTGAAAAAAAAGTTTGTTTATTAACTTTTTTCACCTGAGCAAAAATAAACTATGTCTGTAGATGTTATTAACCGGTTTGTTGTGGACAGGGGGTCACTCCCCCTCATCTCCACACATTAAGCTAATTTTTAAATAAGAATTTATTTTTTCTCCCATTCTTCTGCTATACTCTAAATCATGGTAAAATGCCAGTTTCAGTTATACGCAATTATTCTAGCTGCCGGTTACGGCACCCGGCTTAAGGATAAAGGCAAAAAAACTCCCAAAGGGCTTTTCAAAAATAAGCAAGATTTATCAATCACAGATATGGCTATCAGTCAATTAATGAGGTATGAGGCAATTTCCAAAATAGCCCTCATCACTAATCAACGTTTTTTCAAGCAATACCGGAACCATCTTACAGCTAAATACCCCGAATTAAATATTAAAATTATTAATGACGGTTCAACTCAACCAGAAAATAGATTGGGTTCACTTGGAGATCTTTTTTTTGCCTTAGAAGAGCTAGGCTGGTGGGATAAAAATTTGTTAGTTTTACCTAGTGATAGAACACCAGAAAATATCATATCTCACCTTATTTTCCTTTTTAAAAAAACTCCAAACTCATTCATCACCTGCGTTGCTCAAGAGCCAAAAGAAAAAATTAAAAACAAATCAGGTTGTGCAGTCCTCAACAAGCAACAACAAATAATTGATTTTGAAGAAAAACCGCTAAGCCCTAAAAGCAACTTAAGAGCTATCCCTTTTTATATTTTTCCACAAACATCACTTGCTTTGCTTAAAAAATATCGGGACAAAGGACAAAATATGGATTCTCCAGGAAACATCATACCCTGGTTGTTAAAAAATAAATTCCCTGTACAGGCACACGTTACTCACAAAAATTCTTTTGATATAGGAGACTTGCAAGAATTAGCGTCTTTTCAGACCCAATATCAACTTAAGTCTTAGTTATTTTTTTTAGCTAAATAAGCCTGAAGTTGGGCTTTATTAACCTCCCTAGGCTTACTTCCCTCAGGAGGTCCAATTAAACCTGCATGGTAAAGTTGATCTAAAATGCGAGCAGCCCGATTATATCCAATACTTAAACGCCTCTGAAGCAAAGAGGCAGAAGCTTTCCCTTGATTGGTAAACACTTGAACAGCCTCTTCAAACAATTCGTCTTTTTCTTCAGCCGTATCAAGACCAGAGGTTTTACTGGGTTTAAATTTAGTAGTGATTTCATCCTCGTAATCTGGCTTATGGCCATGAGATTTTAAATAATCAATTAAGGCTGTTGTTTCTCTTGGAGAAACAAAGGTTCCCTGAACACGAATCGGCTTGGCTTTGTCAGGAGCTTGATAAAGCATGTCACCTCTTCCAAGTAATTTTTCAGCCCCTGGTGAATCTAAAATCACTCTTGAATCAGTTAAAGAGGACACCTGAAAGGCAATTCTAGCAGAGATATTGGCTTTAATTAAACCAGTAATAACGTCTACCGAAGGCCTTTGAGTGGATAAAACAAGATGAATCCCAACTGCTCTAGCCATCTGAGCAATCCTGGTTACAGAGGCTTCTACATCTCCTGGAGCAAACATCATAATATCAGCCATCTCATCAATCACAATTATTAGATTTGGCATAGCTGCTAGGCCAGCTAGCTCATTGTAGGCTTGAATATCCTTAACTCCGACCTCCTGCAATAATTTATATCTCTTTTCCATTAGGTTTTCAGTCCACTTTAAAGCAGAAATTACTTTTTTTGGTTCGACAATAACCGGAGTAATTAAATGCGGGATATCCTGGTATTGAGTCAGCTCAACTCTCTTGGGGTCCACCAATACTAGGTTGAGCTCTGAAGGGCTGGCTCTAAACAACAGTGAACTTAAAAAATTATTAATACAAATTGATTTTCCCGACCCTGTGGCGCCAGCAATCAATAAATGAGGCATTTGAGCAATATCGGCAATTATTGAATTGCCTGCTACATCAATCCCTAGTCCTACCGCCAGCTTTGAGGGGTGTTTTTTAAGTGCGCTTGAGCCTAAAATTTCCTTTAAGGTAACAAACTCAAAGGAGCGATTAGGAACTTCAATTCCTACTAAATTACGACCAGCAATCGGAGCTTCTATTCTAATTTGGCCAGTTGGAGCTGCTAAAGCCATGGCTAAATCAGTTGACAAACTAGTAATTCGGGACAACTTTGTCCCTCTACTTACCTCTAGTGCATACTGAGTGATTGAGGGCCCAAAATTTACCTCTTTGACACCAGCTTGAATACCAAATGATTCTAAAGTGGTTTCAATAATGTCAGCATTTTGATTAACATCGCCTCGATCTGCCTCGCCCCCTTTTGTTTCTGATAAAAGCGATAAGGGGGGATAATCCCAAACCAAAGGAAGATTGCTGGGGGTTAACAAGTCTTTGTCTTTTAGCTCATCTCTGTCTTCTTGCGCTCCTTCATCTTGGATCCTTCCATCTTTTTGGCTTGAGACTACCGCTGTTCCCGTCTGATCATCTCCTATGCCTTGTTTTTTAAGATTAGCTTGAGAAACAGTAATTTCTCGATCTTTTCTGCCTAATGAAATTTTGGGGATTAGCGATAGTTGTTTTTTTTGTTTTTCAACCTTTGAACTCAATCTTTTTTCATTTAATTGAGCAGACCATTTTTGAATTTGCTCAATTAAGTCAACTAGAGAGGATTGCAAAATAATCAAAAACCCTACCACCATCAGCCCTGCGGCAGTTATGTAGGTACCCACAGGACTTAATAATCGCGACAAGTTTAAGAAGGTTTGGGAGCCAATTTGACCTGTTTTAAAAGTTATCGAAAAAGATATTGTCAACACTAAAAGACCTAGCAATACATTTGGTTCTGCCCATTTCCATTTTGCTCTAAGCATTACCAAACCAGATGAAATAAAAATTAAAGGCAAAAACAACATGCCCAAACCTAATTTTTCAACTAAAAAAGTGTTAATCTCACTTAATACTAATCCTTGACCAGAAAACGACACTAAAATTAACAAGCCCACTAACATTAAAAAAACAGCCACAATGGAGTGTGAGGTGTCAGCCTCAATTTTTAATTTGATAGGTTTATTTTTTTTACGCCTGCCCATGCTAATAGTATAGCAAATATTTATAACCTAGACCTAAACTTTAGCAAAAACACCTTCCAGCTTTCACTTAAATTAATCCAAAATAACTGGAATAACTATTGGCTCTCTTTGGATAGTTTTATAAAACTTCCTTTTTAATTTTTTTTCGATTGCCTTCTTTAAATTCCGATCATCTAAGTTTAGCTTTTGTTCAATCACTTCAATAGTTATCTCCTTAATAAACTTAATAACTTCCTCTGCCTGCTTCATAAAAACAAAGCCTCTAGATATTACCTCTATATTATTAAGTTTAAATTTCCCATTTTCTCTAGGGATAACCACCACTACCATACCAGCTTCACCCAAAGCCATTCGATCTGATAAAACTACCGGGCCCACATCGCCTATTCCCAACCCATCAACAATTTTAGGATTTAGCTTTATTTGCTGATCTATCTTCCAGTTATTGTCAGATAGCCCAATAACATCGCCACTCTGGGGAATCAATATTTGCTGATCGGCATAACCTAATTTATGAGCAACTCTGGTACGGAACAATTCACGATGCCTGTCATCACCGCCTATTGGCATCACAAAACCTGGTTTAGCTAAAGAAAGTATCTCCATTTGCTCGGTTGCGCTAGCATGACCAGTTTGGTGTATGTCAGGTGAAAGGGCTGGATAAACTACCGGGATTCTATTGCGACAAAGTTCATTAATCGCACGATAGTATGGCACCTCATTCCCTGGAATAGCATCTGCTGAAAAAACTACTTTATCCCGTTCATTTATTCTAACAATACTGTGTTCTCCAAAAACTGCTCTTACCAAAGATGAGCCCTCTTGTCCTTGACTACCAGCAATAATAACTGTTAACTGGTGGTCTTTAAAATTATTGATTTTTTTCTTACTAATCAATATTCCTTTGGGAATGTTTAGTTTGCCTAATTGTTGAGCAATTTTTACATTTTGCTCTACACTTCTTCCAATAAAAACCACTTTTCTATTATTTTTTGCTGAAATATTTACAATCTGTTGAATACGGTGTAAATGAGAGCTCATTAAAGTCACAATAAACTTCCCTCTCACTTGATGTATCTCTTTCTCAATAGCAGGACCAGTAGTTGACTCTGAACGACTCCATTCTTCTTTTTCAACTCTCAAGCAGTCAAGCAACATTAAAAGCAAACCAGATTGACCGATTTTTTTCACCATATCCAAATCAGTTAAAACCCCATCAATAGGATTTTTATCAAGCTTAAAGTCGGAACCATGATAAATTGTGCCCTCAGGCGTATTAATGAGCAAGTGTTTAGCATCTGGAACAGAGTGAGTAACTGCAAAGGGAACAACTTCAAAGTAAGTACCGATCTTTACTGTTTCTTGATCACGAAACACCTTAACCTTTTTGTTAATTTTGCCATCCTTAATTCTTTGATCTGCAAAACCTGCTGTTAAACTTGATCCATAAATAGGAAAATCCGGCAAATCAGGTAATAAATAGGGTAAAGCTCCAATATGATCGTCATGGCCATGACTTAAAACCATGCCCACAATCTTTTTTCCTTGCTCTATCTGAGACAAAAGATAACTAATATCAGGAATAATAATGTCGGCTCCAGGCATATATTGATCTGGAAAACCAATCCCGCAATCCACAATTAATATTTCTTGACCATACTGATACAAGAACATATTCTGTGTTACCTCTCCCATTCCACCTAGTGGTGCTATCGTTAATTTTGAATTCATATTTAGTTGTTTATATTTAATATTAATTATTTTTATACTGTTTGGTTTTTTTAATTATAATCAAAAGGTATTATTCTCAAACAGAAACCTCTCACCAAATCATGGTTAATGAATTTCTGAACGGCGATCTCTCAAAAAAGAACGCCAATCTTCAATTAAACCTAAAATCACAGAAAAGGGCGTATCTACCAAAGCAGTCAGAAAAACGCTCACAATATTATACTCCTTCCATTTTACTGACAGCCACTGTCCAACCCGTGCCAAGGGAAGATAGAAAAAATCAATAATCATACTTAAAAGACCCCCGCTTTCTTGAATGGTTAACTCTTGAGACTTGTGTCTAATGACAGTCGCAGCAAAAATTACTAAAGCTACATAAATAGTATCAATATAAATTGAAGTCCAAGGGATTCCTGCCAATCTAAAAATTGAAAATACTGCATAGGCACCTATAATGCCCCCAATTAGACTAACAATACTAAAAATAGTATGAAGAAATTTATTTCTCTTTCCAACTAAATTTATTTCGTATTCATCAGACTCAGTATTAAAATAAACAATTTTATAAATCTCCTGTTTGATTCTTTCTAAATTTTCTTTTTTAGGAGGCTTAATTGTTACTACTAAAATAAACATCAATGAAGAAGGGACTGCCAAATCTACAAATACTGCAAACCAGCTAAAGCCGTCAGCCAAAAGCTTAGCCACTGGGCCCTCAATAATTACCAAACTAGTTAAACCAGCTACAAAAATAGAAAGTGTTGAATAAACTGCAGAACGATACAGTCTACTTTTTAAGGTTGATAAACGACGGTTATAAACCTTTGTAATCGTATTTGATAAATTTTTCTTATCCATTAATTTAGGCTCTATTTGCTTAGGGTCATCCTCAACTTCCTTCATAACATCACCAAAAATTAAGTAAGCAGCATCCAGTCTTTCACAGATTTTAAAAAACTCTTTGCCATATTTATGCTCTAAATCAGCATCAATTTGTTCTTGTATCTGATTTATATTCTGAGTAAAGCTTTTGATAAACTGAGGATCATCCTCAAACCAACGAGCATATCTATACTTAAATAAATTATAAGTTATTATTGGCGCATCCAAGGTATAAAGAGAACGATGAACCGCAATATAGGTTTGAATTAATACTTCCTCATCAGTTATTAATCTTTGTGGGATAACTTTTAACTTAGAATAAATCGATAAAGTCATGTAATTAATGAGTGCATTTTCTTTAAAAGCCGGAGCTAAAATTTCCTCAATTTCACAAGCAGCAATCTCTAATATCCAGTTATAAAAATTAACCTTCTCTTTTATATTGAATTTCTGTTTTTTACTCTTACCAACCCTTCTTGCATGTGGAGAATTGTTTAATATGTAAATGTATTTAGCCAAACTCTGCTTGGCCACAGGAATTTTGTTCTTGGAAATCTGAGCATTAGAAAAATAACCACTTCTAATCATTTCCAATACCAAAGGTCCTGTGATTTTGTCAGCATTAAGTGAGCTTTGGCCAATTCCAGATATTTCTGATAACAAGGTTCTCTTGAGAATTCTTTCAATGGCAGTCCTCCTAATAAGGTTCTCTTCTTTCCAATCTACTATCCGACGCAGTTTTTCATAAGCCTGAGCTAGCTTTGAGGCTAACTCATCAACTTCAATAGGAGAAACAACAGGCTTTTCTTGATAAAGAATGCCTTGCTTATACTCCTCAATAAAATTTTTAGTAAGATCATTAATTTTATTCATCGAAGACAGGCTGTCACGACCACTTGATGATTCTTTGATAACTGCAGTAGGCAAAGAGGGTATCGTGTCTTTTGATTGATTGAGATCGTCACTTGGTTGACCAGTAAAATTCATATCGTCGCCACTAGATATCTGATTTTGGTTCATAAAGACCTATTATAAAATAAAAACTCTAAAAATCAGAGCTAAAATGAATATAAGAAAATAATTAATATCTAGGGAGAAAAATTTGAGAATTTTCTTTGGTGACAATCACTTGATCAAAACCTCTCTCTACAATAATTCTAGCTGCTTTGCGAACCGCGCTTTGAAGGGTCCTTTGTAAAGTTCTAATACCGGCATCGTAACCTAAGGGCCTAATAACTGCAGGCCAAACATCATCTCTGATTGTAAATTGAGAAGGCTTTAAGCCTGCTTCTATTAAAAGTTTTGGTAATATATAATCCTTAGCAATTACCATCTTTTCCTGATCAGTATAAGAGGGCATATCAATCTTTTCCAATCTGTCCATCACTGCAGTAGTTAACCGGCTGGTGTTATTAGCCGTAGCAATAAAGATGGTTTTACTTAAATCAACTGGATAATCTATATAGGCATCGACAAAAGCGTGGTTTTGAGCAGGATCTAATAATTCTACTAACACGCCCATAATTTCTTGATTCGCTTCATCGCTAGCACGATCAATTTCGTCTAACAAAATCACAGGATTTCTAACTCCTGCCTCACACAGTCCTTTAACTACTCTGCCCGGCTCACTGCCTAAAACCAATCTTGAATATCCACGCAGTTCCTTAGCTGACCCTATACCGCCAAAAGGAATTCTGACTAATTTGCGCTCAAGAGCTTCTGACAAAGCCGATCCAAAAGTTGTTTTCCCCGTTCCCACAAGACCAACTAACAACAAAATTGGCGCTCTAAAATCTTGATTTTGATAATTTTGCTGCTTTAACTTCAATACTGAGATATACTCTAAAAAACGATCTTTTACTTCTTTCATCCCATAGTGGTGCTTATCAAAAACTTCTTGAGCTATTTTTACATCTAACCGATCTTGACTTTCTTTTTCCCAAGGTATTTTTAAAACCCAATCAATATACTTATTAACCTTTTCATATTTAACGTCATAATTGCCCAATTCTACGCTCCGCTTCAAGGAAATTAAATCTTTTTTAATCTTAAATCTTAGGTCTTGAGGCATTTTTGCCTGCTCAATTTTTTTCTCAAGCTCAAGCATCTCTTGCTGAAGAATCTTCTGATAATCGTTGTCTTGAGGCGAGTTAGTCATGATTTAAAAAATCTTCTCTGGTTAATAAGCCCGTTTTAGCTCCATAATAAGTAACTACAGAAGCGGCATTTTTTGCTCCAAAAAAAGCTGCTTCTTCTGGATTTTTCCCCCACAGCATGGCCGCAACAAATCCGGTTGCAAAAGAATCACCCGCCCCAGTGGTGTCAACAACGCGAGAACTTTGAGCAGAAAAATGAAAGGATTTCTGACCATAATAAACATTTCCTCCTTTTTTCCCTGCGGTAACCACTACATATTTAAAATTTTTTAATATCTCTCCCTGAATTTCTGAAACTATTTTCCACTCTTCCTCATTAACTAAAAAAATTTCGCATGGAATTTGGTCAACTAACAACTGTCGATTAGCTAATAAAAATAATTCCTTTTTCCCTGGATTCCAAGAGAGGGTCGTTTGCTCGCTGCGAGAAATAAATTGAAAAATTTTTTCCAAAGTAAGCTGCTGACCCCCAATACTACACAAATGGACCTGCTGAGCTTGTGTTAGCCAATAGGCAGGAATGTCAAAAGGGTCTAGCATTGCGGCTGCTCCGCGATGCACTAATACAGATCGCTCGCCATTAGAACAAACCAATATTACTGAGCCTCCAGTTTGTTCCTTTTTTTCTGATATAACAAGATTAGTTGCTACACCATTTTGCTTTAAATCCCTAATAACTAAATCAGAAAAACCATCTCTTCCTGTTTCACAAATAATTCCAGAATGAAAACCCAATCTGCTAAACCCAACAGCTGTATTGCTTGCTCCTCCACCTGTAAAAACCTTAAAGTCGTCAACTTCCAATTTGCTGCCATAACTTTGGCACAACATAGTTCCATCTTGAGTATTTTTAACTTGAAACTTATGAGTGTGAATAAATATATCAACTAAAGCTGAACCAATTGTGATAACTTGATAAGTTTTTGGCATCTAATGATTAATCTATTTTAATTAAAAAAATTACAAAATTTAAAATGGCTGGCGACAATAACAGCCAATCCAGTTAATAACAGGATTATTATTATTAAATCACGAAATAGAAAATGACTAAACCATAACTTAAGGATATAAACTAAATCAATAGCTTAATAAAAAATAAATAATGCCACTATCGAGCTGAAACTTCTTGTTCTAAATCTACTATAGCCTGAAACAATTCTTCTTGATTTGACACAATTTTATAAACTTTTTTTTCTTTATCTCTAATAAAAAAATGTTCATTAATAGTTTCCATTACTTTGTGCCAAAAATCTCCATATAAAATCAGTGGTTTGTGATTGCCATAATATAAGTGAGCCATTAACCAAGCAGTGGTCCATTCACTCAAAGTTCCAGTTCCACCTTTAAAACAAATAAAGAGGTCAGAATAATAAATTAAGCCGAACATACGCTCAATATAGTTAGCTGTTTGAATTTCTATCTCTACCCGATTTTTTTCATCCCTGCCCTCAAATTCAGGCATATCATCTGGATAAAAAGTGACAGCAACACTTTTACCCACTACTGATTCGGCTCCTTTTGTCGCTGCCTGCATCACTCCAGGACCGCCACCATTAACAACTACTTTTCCCATCTGAGCTACTTTTTTTGCTATATCATAGACTTCTTGATAAAGTGGATGTTCTTTAGTGATGTCAGCACTACCGAAAAAAGCAATTTTTTCTATTTTCTTAGCTGTAAATTTTTCAGGAATTTGAATATCAGTTTTCATATATACCTTTCTAAATAAATTAATAACTCAGTTTACCAAAGTCACTAAAAAACACAAAATCCTAAATTCTTGAAACTTCTTTAGCAATCTCTTGGGGATCTTCAGCAGACCAGAGCATGCTCCCGATAGCTACTGCATCAACCCCAGCTTTCTTAAGATTGTGAATATTGTCTAAATTTACTCCACCGTCAACTATAACTTCAAGATTAAGCTTGTGCTCATTAATTAATTTTTTTAATGAATATATCTTTTGATAGACACATTCATTTAGTTGCTGTCCCTGAAAACCAGCCTCAATTGCCATTAGCTGGATATAAGATAGTTGACCATAAACATCTTGTTTAATAGCTTCTAAGGGCGTAAATAAATCAAGAGATAAGCCTGGCTTAATTTTATGTTTGTTTAACTCTTGAATAAGCTCCTGCTGAAAAGATAATTTCTCTACCTGAGCTAAAACCACTCTAACGGGCAATACATCTAAATAATCAGCCATTTCGTGGACATAATCCATCGGCTCATCAACCATGAAATGAAAGTCTATCTTTAAATTACCAAAATCTAATTGGGTTAAATCTGATGGGGAGATGGTTAAATTATCAGCAAATAAACCATCTAAAATATCAATTTGGACTACGCTAACGTTATCTAAAGATTGAGCAATCGTGAGTTGATGAGCGATTTCTTCAAGAGAATCAGATAAAATTGCTGGATAAAACTTCATAAATATCTTATAACTGTGCTTCTACAGCATGAATTTGGTTAATACGCCTTAAATGTCTTTCTTCCTGAGTAAATTCTGTTTTTAAAAAAGAGTCAATAATCTCCTTAGCCTGATCTAAATCAAGCCAATCAGCAGATAAGGAAATAATATTAGCATTGTTGTGCTCTTTAGCATGTTTGGCACTAGTAGGATTAAAGACCTCAACTGCTCTTATACCTTTTATTTTATTGGCAGCAATAGTCATACCCGCCCCTGAACGACAAAAAAGAATTCCCAGCGCTTGTTTATCTGCAACCACCTGACGAGCCACCTTAGCTGCATACAGCGGATAGTCGTCTTTTGGATCAAAAGCATCGGCCCCAACATCAATGATTGAATAATCCTGCTTTATAAGCCAATTTTTAATAGTCTCTTTCAATTTATAACCACCATGATCAGCACCTAAAATAATTGTCATAATATTAATAATTCAATAATATTTAATAAAAAGTATAGAGAATAGGACAATAAGTATAAAGTTATATTAATAATTAATTATAACCTAGTTTCAAAACCTACCAAAAACCCGCACCTTATGATGCGGGTTTTCTGGAATTACAATAAGCTGCAATTATCTAATTTTTTTCAAAACTGGCATGCCAGTTCTCTTAGTTTCTACTACTTCATATCCTGCAGGCACTTCCTCGATTGCTCCATCTCTAATATCGCGAGCAAAGAAATAAATGGTTTGCACACGACCATTTTTAAGGGTTACATCTCTGGTGTGGAGATAGTAGGTCTGCCCCTTAGAGTTTGTATAGCTGTAAGCATTCATAAATGCTCCTTTTCTTTCCCCTATTAAGGGTTAGTTAATAATTGGTTACCACTATCTAAGTTTTATCTGATACTTAGCCTGGTACAGTATAAGCTTATCAAAACCAGGTATAGACCTCAAGTATCAATTTATTCCTCTTCTACCTCTTCTTGGATTTCTCCTCTGAGCAGTTCTTCTCCTATTTCTTCAGGCTGAGACTCGGTTTCTCTAGAAACAATTATTTCAAGAGGCAACTGTTCTTTTGAAATAGAAGCACTCCCCATATATCCACCCTTACTTAACTGTAAAACAAAAGCTCTTTGAAAAATCTCTTGATCCCTAGTACTTATCCAAGCTTGGTAAATAGCTGAGTCGTCTAAAGGAAGCTCTGCTAGAACATTAAATAAAACTCTCTCATCATCTATTCTGTATCTCACTTGACCAGCAGCCAACTGCTCATCTTCAGCCTCCAATTCAACAGTACTGGTATCAGGGGCTCCTATTACAACCTCCGTCTCCTCTTCTGTTAAGTCTTCAATCTCAATTTCCCCAAACCGTAAATCGTTGTCTCTTTGGGTACGCAGGTTATACCAGCGAAATGCTAAAAATAAAACTAACAATAAAGATATTGTAGGGATAATAAAGGGAGTATATTTTTTAAGATTCATTGTGACCTTTCTGACTTGTTAAATTAATAAAAAATCTAACTACTTAATTCAAGGCAGAAATTGTTATATTTTGATATTATTTTCTCTAATTTATTAGAGTTGTCAATTAGTAGTTATTAGTTAATAACAGTTATAACTGAAACTTAACATATTTTCAACTTGACTTGGGCCAGACTACTTTTTTCGTCCTGCGATCAATAAGCCTTATTGCTGAAGAAGGGCAGCTTTGAGCAGCTAATAACTTGTCCTGATTGTTATCATTTTCTTGAGAAATAACCTCAGCTATTTGGTCCTGATCTAACTTAAATGTCTTGGGCGCCAAAGCAACACATGTAGCTGCTCCAATACATTTGCTACGATCAACTTCTACAAGATAGTTAGAGTTTTTACTATTGGTTTTATTATGATTATTATTCATGTTTTAAAAAAATTGTTCGTGATAAATATTTTTTTCACTAACTCCACGCTCCAACAAAATTTTTTTACAGTCCTCAATCATAGCTCTGCTTCCGCATAGATAATAACCAGCGCTCTCGAGTAAATCGTGAACTGACAAACAGTCTGTGACTCTACCTCGACACAAAGGCCAACCTTTTTCAGGTTTTGACAAAGTGGGATGAAAGCTAAAATTGGTAAACTTTTTTGACCATCGCGTAAACTCATCTTGCCACACTAAATGCCTAGCATGACGCAATCCCCAATAAAGAACAATGGGTCTTTTATCATTTTTATTTTTGAGCTGATCAACTACCATGCTGTGCAAAGGAGCGATTCCAGAACCAGTACCTATTAAAGTTAATGATTTATGATTTACCTCATCATTAATAACAAACCTGCCCATAGGTGCTAAAAATTTAATTTCATCACCAAACTTTAAGTTTTGAAAATATTTCACTCCAATGCCTTGTGGAGCGATATCTAATAAAATCTCAATACCATGGTTAATATCTGGGTCACTGCAAATTGAGTAGGCTCTGCGCATACCCTGCTCATTAACCAAGACTGAAACAAACTGACCAGCTTTAAAATCTAGCTGAAATGGTTTTTTTAACTCAAAGTGATAATGTTCGAATTTTTCATTATAAATTTCCTTGTTTTCAAAGATGGCTGTATATTCCTGAGGTTTTGTCATGTGTTTTTTATATAAATTAGTTAATACTTTTTTACAACAAGCTTGTCTGTCCAATTCCTTCCATACCATAGCCCTAACGCCAGCTTTACAACAGCCGCATATTCTTCTGTACGATCAACAAAGTTGTTTGTCACTATACCTATTAATCCTTCCTGAGTCTTAACAGAGCGTCCATTACACAATAAGGACATAATCGGACCCATCTCTTCTCCTTGTAAGATCTTGTTTGCCACAATTTTATCAACTTTAAAGCGAACTCCGTTGGCTACGAATGGCTTTAGCTCCTGATCAACAACAGCTGCCCACACAGTTGTCCACATTTGGTTTTCTTCATCAACCCAAACACCCCCTTCTAAGCCTATGCCAAGAAATTTTTTAGAATTACCAACTTTTTTTGACTCTAACTTCAATCCTAGCTTCAGGGCTTTTTTTGCTCTATTGATAGCACCCTTCTTTGTTTCTTCATCAGAAATGGGTTGCTCCTTTACACCACTATCAACAGCAAAGCCTTCCACCTGGACTTCTGGCCAACGATCTATTGCTCCTTTCAAAACAGCATTTACTTTAACTGGATTAGTCGAGCCGACAAAAAATTTCATAGCTTACTTAAGCTAAAGCCAGCCTGATAATTTTAGTTTCATAATCTCTCTGGATGCCTCCAAAATCATATTTTTTTAACTCATCTAAAGTAATCCAGGTAAGATCAGTATGTTCTTTAGAAATCTCAACTACCTGATTTTTATCCCGCAACTCAACCGCCCATCCACAATTAACAGAATAGATCTGTTTATCGGGCTCAAAATATGTAGCAAAATAAATCAAATTCTGAGTCTCAAAATCTTGATTTTCAAAAAGTAAATTAGTTTCTTCTTTAATTTCACGCACTATGTCATACTGGTGGAGGTTTATGACAGATCTTTTTAAATCCTGTGGCCATTCACTATTACCCCCAGGTAAATCCCATTTTCCAGGTCTTGATAAAGCATTATTGGATCTTTTTAAAATTAAAACTTGATCTTTTTTAACAATTGCCACTTTGTGCAAAAGCTTTACATGTGAAGTTAACTGATGAGGGATGGGTTTTTTTGAAAAAAATCGAAATCTAGCCTTTAACATAAACTGATTCTATCATATCTCTAAAGAATGTAATCAAAAAAAATTAGTTTATATCAAGGCCATCTGAACTCCGTCATTTTTTTTAGGAGTAAAACTAAAATCAACATCACACTCGATGTAACGGTTCCACTTGTTGCGAAACTTTACCTTACCATTCTTCACACCATAATCATAAATATCTCTTGTTACTCTCACGTCTTGAAGACAATATTTTTTCAGTTCTTCAAACTGCTGGTTTTTATAATACCTAATAGCATCTAGGCCATTGCCGATTTTACCCAAACCTAATGTTTCTTTGGCAACACTATCAAGTTTAATTCTGTGCCCAAAACTTTCCTTAATCCGATCCATAATGTCCAGAGTAGGTAGTGATTCAATCTCACCTGAGTAATAGGGAGTTAAGGTAGGTATATCAAAACCATCAATATTGTAACCAATTATCACGTCAGCTTTTTCTAATAGAGGAAATAATTTTGCTAAATCTTTCTCAAAAAAAGAAAGCATCTCCCCTTCATCCCCAACTCTTTCTCTAACATTAACTCCGACAAAGGAAACACCTAGCCTGTCAGGAAAATATCCACCGACTTGATTGAAAATTTTTTTAGTTTCAACGTCTAAAATAATCTGCATCATAAATAATACCTAAGCTTATTGCTTTGAGTATTACTTTTTTAACAAAAAACTTCAAGGATTTCTAGACTTGACAAGCAACAAACAATTCGTTCACCCTAGACCAATTAACAATCTGCCAAAAATTTTCTAGATAATCAGCCCGTTTATTTTGATATTGCAAATAATAAGCATGCTCCCAAACATCTATCCCTAAAATGGGAATTTTGCTTATCATTAGTGGAGAATCTTGATTAGCGGTTGAGATAATTTCTAATTCTTTTTGCTCATTAACTACTAACCACCCCCAGCCTGATCCGAATTGACTAACTGCGGTTTGTGAAAATTGCTCTTTAAAATCTTTCAAACCCCACTTAGCTTCAATAGCCTGAATAATTTTTAATTCTGACATAGAAGCTTGCTTTTGATCATTCGGCGTCAAAATTTGCCAAAAAAAACTATGATTTGCATGACCTCCGCCATTATTGATAACCAACTGCCTAATATCCTGAGGAATCTCATCAATATTTATCAAAATTTCATCAATATCTTTATTTTTCCACTCTGGCAAATCAGCTAAAGTATCATTTAAATTATTTATATAACCTTAATGATGTTTGGTGTGATGAATTCTCATTGTTTTTTCATCAATGAAGGGAGTGAGAGCATCATATTTATAAGGTAATTTTGGAAGGTTAAACATATCTTTCCTTTTTTATTTAGTAATAATTTACTTAATAATAAGAAAGTAGATAAAAAAAATCTGTAAAAAAATTTACAAAGAAAAAACCAAATGCTTTTGTTTATGAATTGTTCTTAACAATTTCAGTAGAAATTCTCATCAACTCAATTAATCTATCTTTAAACGTAGTTTCAATAAACTGATTAATTTTCTCCAAATCAGGACTTTTATCCTCAAGCTTCATATTTTTCAACTCTCTCCATAAAGGTGTCCCAATACAAAAACCAGTTGCTCCATTTTCTAAGCTTACTCTTAACTCCTGTTTGTATTCCTCATAACTCTGCCCTTGAGATGATAAAACCCAGGGAATATCCAGTTCTGCAGTAATGGTAGCAGCAGCTAGGGGATCTAGCGGGTATTGCAAAGCTACAACATCTGCTGTTCTGCATATTTCCTGGATTGCTTGTAGCTGGCTTTTTTGAAAATTTTCCTGCGAAGGTTCTTGGCCTGCTGGGGTATAAGCAATTATTTTTAGTAGTAAATGAATATCCAAATAATCACAGTAGTCATAAATTTCTGCTAAAAGTTGTTTTTTCTTTAAAGCGTTATCTTCCTGGGGATGATAGAAAAGTTCCAAGGCAGCCATATTATAATTGTTGCGCATTTCCTCAAGACCATAGTTAGGAAATAGTGAAGGAACTGCCAATGGATCAGTTTCGTCCTGCAGGATTGTTAATCTAGTTAAAACTCCAGCTTGACCCTTTTTTTTTGTTACAGCAAAACTATAAATTGGGTCAACAATCAAACCGGTTAAGTGATGAGAGGAGATCTCCCCCATACTGGTCAACAGCTTTTCTATTACTGCTACATTTTCTTGAAGTTCTAAATTTAAACCAATTAAACTAGCCAGCTTAGGAGCAAGGTCCAGCTCAATAAGACCAATAGTGCCTTGTTTTGATTGGATTGAGGGCAGAGTCATAAAAACTATTGTAGCAGAGATTAAAGCTTGAAAAAACAAACAAGCCCGACCAATTAGGTTGATCAGGCTTGTTATTTAAATGCAGCTTAGATTAATTACTATCTCCTGTAATTTCTATTGCTTCTATTACTTCTTCCTCCATTGTTTGGACGGCTCCCTCTTTTATTCTGTCTTTGTTGCTTCACTTTTTCAGCTTCATCCTTACTTAGCATTGACAAGCCAATCTTGCCGTCATCCTTAATTTCAGCAACCCTAACCTTAACTTCGTCACCAACCTTAACCAAATCATGAGCATCTTTAACAAAAGTAGTTGCCATCTGAGAAATATGCACCAATCCTTCACGGCCTGGTAAAAATTCTACAAAGGCACCATAAGCCTCTACCCGAGTTACAGTCCCTTCATATTCTTCGCCAACTTCTACTGTTTTTAGAATATTTTCAACCATTTTCTTGGCTTTATTGATAGCCATAATATTATCAGAAGCAATGTTGACTATTCCCACACCTTTATCCTCATCTTCATCAATATCAACTTGGGCTTCAGACAAAGCAATAATTTCTTTAATAATCTTACCTCCAGGACCGATTACTTCTCCAATGCGGTCAGCAGGAATCTCTAGCTGATGCACCTTAGGTGCAAAATTACTCATTTCAGCTCTAGGCTCACTAATAGTCTTTAGCATTTCACCTAAAATATGAAGCCTACCAACTTTAGCTTGAGTTAAAGCTTTGCGCAGAATATCAACAGTAATTCCTGTGAGTTTGATATCCATTTGAATAGCAGTGATACCTTCTTCACTACCAGCAACCTTAAAATCCATATCTCCTACATGATCTTCCAATCCTTGGATATCAGATAAAACTACATAATTGCTTAAGTCATCAGTACTCATTAATCCCATGGCAATCCCTGCCACTGGTCTTTTAATTGGTACTCCAGCTGCCATTAATGACAGGGTTGAACCACAGACTGAAGCCTGACTGGTTGAACCATTAGAAGACAAAATCTCACTTACAACGCGGATTGTATAAGGAAAATCAATTTGGGCTGGAATCATAGGCAACAAGGCTCTCTCAGCCAATGCTCCATGACCTACCTCACGACGCTTAGGAAAACCAAATCTACCAGCTTCTCCGGAAGCAAATGGAGGCATATTATAGTGGTGGATGTAGTGTCTAACTTCTTCGCCTTCAATATCCTCAATATACTGACCTAAAGAAGGGCTGCCTAAAGTAACGACCGTGACAGCTTGAGTAGCTCCACGTTTAAACATGGCACTACCATGAGTTCGAGGAAAGAAATCAAGTTCAGTCCAAATAGGGCGAATTTCTTCAGGCTTCCTGCCGTCGGGTCTCACCTTATCTTCTAGAATCATGCGTCGAGCTTCTTGTTTCATTAATTCATGGACAGTATTTTTAACTTGCTTTACCTCAACTTCTTTAGCATCATCAGCTGAAAAAATACTCTCATTTAGATAAGTTGTCATTTTTTCAACCAAACCATCTAGGTCATAATCTTCTAAACGACCTTGTTTGTTAACGACTTCATGAATTTGTTTTTTATATTTAGCAAGAATCTCTTTGGTAATGGTATCTTGAAAAGCTTTTTCTTCTGCTGTAGCTGGTTTAACTAACTCAATCTTTTCTCTGCCAACTTTTTTAACAATTTGTTCAATATTCTTACAAATTTGTTTTAACTCTTTTTGAGCTTGCATCATTGCTTCAATAACCTCTTCCTCGTCAACTTCGTTGGCTCCAGCCTCCACCATTACAATTGATTCCCCAGTTCCAGAAACAATTAAATCTAAATCTAATTTTCCTTGTTCTGTTTCAGATGGGTTCAGTGTATATTTCTGATCTTCTTTGTTATAGCCAATACGCAAACCTGCGACTGGTCCATTAAATGGAATATTAGAAATACTTAAAGCTAAGCCTGTGGCGACCAAGGAAAGCATGTCGTGGCTATTTTCTCCATCATAAGAAAAAACAGTGCTTACAACCTGCACTTGATTGGTAATTCCCTCTGGAAAAAGAGGTCGAATAGTGCGATCAATAACTCTAGCTTTTAAAATAGCATCATCAGTTGGTCTACCTTCACGCTTAACCCAACGCGAGCCTTTAATAATACCACTGGCGTAAAGTTTTTCCTCATATTCTACGCTTAAAGGGAAATAGCCCCAATCTACTTTATTACCAAGTGCCACAGTAACGTGGACTATTGTTTCGCCACATTTGGCTAAAACAGCTCCAGAAACCTGTTCACTGAATTTACCAATAGTAAACTCAATTGTTTTGTCTCCAATTTTAATTTCATGATCAAATTGATCAGTATATGTTGGATATGACATATTTTTTACCTTTTTAATTGATTAACTAGAAACTTAACCATTAAATGATTATATTAACTTAGTTTTAGCTAATCGATACATAATATTTTTTTTGAAAAATAGAAGTCAAGGCTGACTTCAATAAGCAGGTACTAGTTGTTTAGTTTGTTAAACTCTCTGACTAAACAAACACTACTTGCCAATCGAAAATCAGCTAGCTCTATCTCTCAAATTGTTAATACTAGAAGTATTATAACGCAATATGAGGAAATCACCTAATAAAACACTATGGAAAAATTAATTTAAAAAAATAAGGTTTTTATTTTTTTAAATCTAGTTTATTTATTAATTCCTTGTAACGATCTTCACTTCTTCTTTGCAAGAACCTCAGCAAACGTCTTCTTTTGGAAACCTGTCGCAACAATCCTTTGCGGGAATGGTCATCTCCTGGGTGTTTTTTTAAATGATCGGTTAACTCCTGAATACTTGCGGTCAGCAAAGCAATTTGAACTTCAGGGGAGCCAGTATCACCTTCAAAAAGCTGAAAATCCTTTATTATTTTGTCTTTTTGATTTTTGGACAAAGCCATGGTATCTCTCCTTTTGTAGAATTCCCTTAACTTGCTAGAGTTATCCAGCAAGCAAAGTAACCTGCTAATTAGTATAATTTTTTTAAAGTATAGCAATGATAACTTTTACCTATACTTCTTTTTTATAGGCGACTATTATATCACCTTTTTTAAAATCAAGACTTTTATTTTTAAAAGCTAGTCCCGCTTCACCTTTGGCCTTAACAATTTCAATGCTGTCTTTACCGTGCTTCATGCTAGTAATTGCTGGTCGGGCAATAATTTTATCATCTCTTTTTAAATAAAGTTTGTCATGACGGTTAATTTCTCCTGTAATAATCCTAATACCAGCAATTTTTCGACCATCAAAGTCAAAAACTTGCAAAATCTCAGCCCTACCCAACTCTACTTCTCCATAATGAGGATCCATGAGCTTTAACATCTGTTCTTCTAAATCCTCAAGTAAATGGTAGATGACATCGTACTGCTTAACAGGAACCTGCATTAGTTTGGCCATCTTTTTTAATTTTGCAGGAATTTTCTGGCCAAAAACCACAATTACGCTATTTGTGGCCTGGGCCATTTCTAAATCACCCTCAGTTAAAAGACCTACACTGGCATCAACCAGCTCAATAGTTTCTTCATCTAGAGCTTGAGTGATTGCTTCCAAGGTACCTTTAACATCTGCTTTTACAATTAAATTCAATTTTTCTTTATCTCCTAGCAATAAATCAACATCGATATCATCCCAAGAAGACTTTTCTGACTCCTGTTTTTCATCTAACTCTTTTTCCTTTGGATACTCAACATTAGCTTCTTTTATAATTGATCCCACTTCAGGCACATCGTTCAGCCCTAGTATTTCTGCTGGTTCACCTGGTTGAACTGTTTGTAGCTGTTGTCCGCTTTCATTTACTAAAGACTTTACTCTGCCCTTAATGCCATCAACTATTAGCTCTTGTTTTAATCGAAGTGTTCCTTCTTGAACAATGACTCTAGCAATTGGTCCCTTATGCTGATCTTTAGTAGATTCGATCACCACAGCCTTCAGAGGTACCTCATCATCGGCTTTAAGCTCTAGCAATTCAGCTAAGGTTAAAACATTTTCCAATAATTCATCTATACCCTTACCCTTTAGGGCAGAAATTTCTACTGTATCTACGTCACCGCCATATTCTTGAACCACCATTTCATTTTCAGTTAATTGGGTTTTAACCGCAGTTGGGTCAGCTCCTGCTAAGTCAATTTTATTTATAGCCACAATACAGGGCACGTCAGCCTCTTTAATATATTTGATTGATTCAACCGTCTGAGGCTGAACACCATCTTTAGCAGAAATGACTAAAATCACAATATCTGTAATCTGAGCCCCTCTTTGCCGCATTTCATTAAAAGCTGCATGTCCTGGAGTATCAATAAACGTAATAGGCTTGTCTTCATACTTGATTTGATAGGCTCCAATGTGCTGAGTGATGCCACCAGCCTCACTAGCTTGAACTTTTGTTTTACGAAGGTAATCCAATAGAGTGGTTTTGCCATGATCAACATGGCCTAGAACTGTAATAATCGGTGGTCTTGTTTTTAGCATATAAATACTGTTTGGCGTCTACAATTAATTTCTTATAAAGAAACTTGCTCGGCTTCTTTTTGTTCTTCTTGATAATCTTTAACTTTTTGATCTATGATCTCTTTCTGCTCATAAGGAATTTCCTCTGCCTGAACCCACTTATCTTGAAATCTTTCTAAATCATAAATTGTAGTGAGTTTGTGCTGGACCAAAAATTCCCTAGTTTCTGGAGTAATTTCCTCCCAACTATCAATTTCATATTCTTCTTCACCGGTTGCTTCTGATTCAATCTCACCTTCTGCTGATTTAATTGTAATCAAATATCCTGTAAGTTTAGCTGCCAAACGTACGTTTTGACCACCTCGACCAATAGCCAAAGATAACTGATCGTCGGGAGCAGTGACTGTCACTTTTCGATTCTCCTCATCGATTTCAACCAATAAATTTTCTGCCGGTGCCAAAGCTGCTTTTAAATATAACGTTAAATCATCATGATAAGGGACAATGTCTATCTTCTCGTTATTCAATTCTTCAATAACCTTTTGAACCCTAACGCCTCTTTGTCCGACACAAGAGCCAACAGGATCAACTCCTTCCTGAACTGAACGAACAGCAATCTTGGTTCTAACACCAGCTTCTCTAGCTACTGACACAACTTCTACTGCACCAGAACTAACTTCTGGCACTTCACGCTCAAAAAGTTTTTCTACAAGTTCTAGAGCTGATCTAGAAACAATGATAGCAGAACCTCGATATTCATCTGAAATTTCTTTAATAAGAACTGAAATTCGCTGATTTTTTCTATAAAATTCGCCACGCATCTGTTCTGTTGGGGGCATATAAGCTTGACCACGACCAATTTCTACAACCACTGCACCTCGATCCATTCGCAAAACTTGTCCTGTCACCACCTCCCCCAATCGATCTTGAAAATCAGCTATAATTTGATTCTTTTCACTACGACGAATTTCCTGCAAAATAACTTGTTTAGCTGTTTGAGCAGCAATTCTTCCAAAACCTGGAGGAGTAACTTCCTCTGCCTTACTTTCATCCCACTCAATTATTTCCTCAGTTTCCTCATCCTTTTTTAAAACTGGAGCCTTTAGAATTTTAGACTCACCGGTTTCTTTATTTAAGTCAACATAATAATAAAAGTCATCATCTAAACCGCCCATCTCCTTGCGATAAGCAGAAACTAAAGAATGTTCAATAGCATCATAAACCGCCTGAGGATCGATTTTTCTTTCGCGTGCAATTTGAGCAATAGCAGCGGCGAATTCTGTTCTAACGACTTGATTAATGTTTGCCATATTTATATTAAATATTTTGTATTTTTTTATAAATGTTTTGGTGTCTTACTGAGGCGACTAAATAAAAAAGCGCACTTGTTTAGTCCGCTCTCAATAATCAGCCAAAACCTTATATGATTATAACCTTAAATAGGTAAATTATCTAGTAGGGGGCAAAACATTAAAAAATTAAACCCCAGTTGACTCTAATTTTTTAATTAATTCTTTTTGCTCTTTAGTCATCTTCTCAGGCACTTCTACAATCAATCTCACATAAAAATCACCCCTTCCTCCACCACGAATATGACGAATACCTTCACCCCGCAGCCTCACTAGGGTATGAGACTGAGTGCCAGGACGAATACGCAAATTTAAACCATTATCTAAAGTTTTAACTTGTTTTGTTCCACCCAAGACAGCCAAAGTAAAAGGAATTTTTTCATCAACATAAACATCATACCCTTCACGCTTAAATCGCTCATGAGGCTTAACGTCAATAGAAATATCAAAATCCTGAAAACGAATTCTTGTGCCATCATCAGCGCCAGCTGGTATTTTTATTTTGTGCTTTTTGCCATCAATCTCAATTTCTTTGGAAGTGCCATTAACTGCTTCCATAAAGTCAACCTTTAAACTGTATCTTGGCCTACGGGTACGTCTGGAAAAACCTCCACCAAAAAAGGTATCAAAAATCTCAAAAGGATCACCAAAATCAAAATCCGCAAAAGGATTTTCGCCACCACCTCCATAGCTGTAGGTATAAGTGAAAGGACCAGAACGAGCCCCGCCAGTAAAAGGATTGGCTCCCATACCACTAGCTTGGCTGAATGCAGCATGACCAAATTGATCATAAGCCTGCTTCTTTTTATCATCTGATAAAACCTGATAAGCTTCGTTAATTTCCTTAAACTTATCTTCAGCATCTTTGGCATCACTGCGATCAGGATGATATTTTAGAGCCAGCTTACGATAAGCTTTCTTAATATCTGCTGAAGATGCATTTTTATCAACGCCTAAAATTTCGTAATAATCTCTTTTAGTTGGCATAGTAGATATAAAATTCGAACAAAACTACAATATTTTAACAACTATGAGTGAAAAAGTTAACTAGCAGTTAAGATTTAAGACTGCTAATTTTTTTCTCAATAAGTAAGCCTCCCATAACTGTAAATAAACTGACAACACTAATAAGGGCTCCATAATAAAAAAGTTTTGGATGGTAAACTAACGTGATGTGGTTTTGGCCGGAAAAAACTGGGATTTGACGCATATGACTAAATTCTGTTATTTCCACCTCCTGATCATTAACTGTTGCTGTCCAATTAGAATCATAGCGATCAGCAATGATTAAATATTGATGATTAGCTGAATTATCGATATTTAACTCAATTCTGTTGGGGGTTTCTAAAAAATTTTCTTGAGTTAAACTAATCTTAAATTCCGGCTCGTGTTGGTTGGCTAATGTTTCTCCTTGAAATCTAAATCTTCTCAAGGCTGGAAGTTCATATAGTCCCCAGTATTCTTTATCTTGAATTAGTTGGTAATCTGAAAAATTTTCCCGCCTGCTAAACCAATGATCAACTAAGTAATATTTCACTGACCAATCTGCAAGGAGATCATTGTCAGTTTTAATTTCAGGTAAGTTATTAATTGAAGGGTTTAACAGAGCCTCCTCATTCCACAGCTCATTCATTTTTATCGGCATCAAGGTTGTATAACCATTTAAGATGTTAACTCCTGCCACCATATTCCAATCAGGCGTCATTCCTTGAGACATTCTTTTCAGGTGATTAAACTCAATTAATTCCTGATCGTCAATGTAAGAATCAGAAAAGGGCTGCCTGACAAGGCTGGCTTCAGAGTAAGCTCCTAAATCAGTATATGGTGCATTATGATTTCTAATTAAACTTCTTGCTTGGTTATCTGTTTTAAGTCTTTGGTCAAAAGTAAAACCAGAATCTATTTGTCGATACACATCATTCGGAGCAAAAAACATTAAGCCATGGGTGTTGAATATCAAATCAATTATTAAAAAAAGTGAAAAAAATAAATAGCGTTTTTTCCTTAACAACCAAAGACAAAATGTAAAAAGAAAAGAATTAACAATTAAATTAATTGAAATTGTTTCAAAAATTAACCTATTTTTTTCTATTGTATGGAAAGGACTATCTAATAGTCTATTTTGTAAAATATAATTAACAAAATTCCAGAATTCATAAAATGAATGACCTATTAAAAAATAAAACAAAAACGCCAATAAGAAAAAGGTTAAACTTAGTAATATATATTTTTTCTTAACTTGGATACTAAAAACATATCTCCCTAATATTAAAGATCCTAAAAATGTCACAAAAATCAAAGCAGTGCTTGGAACCCTAGTAGGACCTATAAAAAAAGATGGGTTGAGAGGTAAATAACTTCCCAAAGAATATAACATCGCTCCCAATAATAAAATCATCCATCGTAACTCTTTTTTTTGTTTTTTTACTACAAAAATAAAATACACTAAAACCAAAACTCCAATCCACCCAAAATAAACAAAAACATTAGGTGTTTCATTCCAACCAGGACCCCATCTAATTCCTTTAGCTTGATATTCAAAAAAATAAGGAATAATTATCTTTATTAATTCAAGAGGATGTAGCGAGCCAACAAGAGCTTGAGTTGATGATTGAATTATTCTTGTAGAACTATTTAAGACTTCAATAAAGGGTAACCAAATTACTGCAGATATGCCTAAAGTAAAAAATGCAGTTTGGATCCAATGCCAAAGCCATTCTAAAAACGACTGACCTTCATACTTTTCTAAGAAAGAAAAAAACACAGCTAAGAAAATACTATAAATTACATATAAAGGGTACCCGCCTGAAAATTGTAAACAAATAGCCAAAGAAAATAAAAACTTTGCTTTTAAAGATTCGCTAATAAGCAAAGCCAAATACACAATCACGGGTAACCAAATCAAGGATTGAAGAGCAGAAATGTTATTAAGCACAACAGTAAGCTGAGTTGAAAGAGTCCAAACTATTGAAGCTACTATTGCCGACACATGGCTATTAAGAATTTTTTTACTAGCTAAATACATTGCAATAAAAGTAAAAGCAGTATGAATAACTAAAGTAAAATTTAATGCAGCTGCTGTATCAAACAAAGAAAATAATAAAGTGGATGGATATAAAACAGATTGATTAACATCCCCTATCCATGGCAAGCCAGCAAAGATAGTTGGGTTCCATAGGGGCAAAATGCCTTGCCCTAACCAATGGGCAGTAAAAAGTTTGCCCGGCACCATCAGTGAATAATTGTCGCCAAAATATAAAGTCTGACCCTGTAATAGTGGGAAAAATCTGAGAATTAAAATTAACAACAAAATTAAACAGACCTGAACCCAGTGAAGTTGTGTGAGTTGTTCTAGTTTAAAAAAAAAGTTAGATTGTAAAAAATTTCTATATATTTTTTTCAGCATAACATTAGGCAATCTTTAATTTTACAATCACCCACAAGGCACTAAACCCATCTTTCCAAGTTATTTTTTTACCTTCTTCAAAAGACCTACCTACATAACTAATCGGCACCTCAAAAATATTTACCCCTTTTTTTAAAATTTTGCAAGTAATTTCAGGTTCTAAATCAAACTTATTAGCTTTTAAATCTAGGCTCTTCATTAAATCAGTCGGAACCAACTTATAACAAGTTTCCATATCTGACAAAGTGGTGTTATATAAAATATTTACAAAAAAGTTAAGCAGCGAATTACCCAGCCGATGCCAAAAGAGTAAATTTGAATGAGGACCGATAAACCTAGATCCATACACTACTTCAACTTTATCTTTCTTGGTTGCCTCAACTAAATATTTAATATCTACTGGATCATATTCTAAATCAGCATCTTGAATTAACACATAATCACCGGTTACTTTTTTTAAACCATAACGAACCGCACTGCCTTTACCACCATTTTCCTTTTGGAAAGCCTGGATTTTTTTTGATTTAACCTTTTTAATTTTCTTCCAAGTATTGTCGGTAGAACCATCATCAACCGCAATAATCTCACTAGCACTTCCTTCTTTAACTAATTTTTTTAAAACTAGATCAACAGTTTCCTGTTCATTGTAAACTGGAACAATAACTGAAAGCTTCATATATTGAAGTATAGTCGAGGATATTAAAAGAGACAATAATTATTAAATTTTTGATTAAACTCTAATTTCTTAACAAAAACAGCCCCATTAAGGGGCTGTTTTATATCTAACACAAAATTATTAATTAACGACTTCACCTTCTTCTACATCTTCTCCTGATTTCTTTTCTTCACTTTCCGCTTTCTTTTCTGACTTACTCTCCTCACCGCCTTCTGATTTAGCCGCTGCCTCCTGTTGTTTTCTCATAGCTTCACCAAGTTTCTGTCCTGCCTCTAAAGTCTTTTCAACAGCTTGATCCAACTCTTCTTTGGTTGCTTCTTCTTTTTCAGCCATTTCTTTTAATTTTTCCACCGACTCTTCTAAGCTCTTTTTATCAGCTTCTTCTAACTTATCACCATATTCCTTAAGCTGTTTTTCTAGTTCAAAAGAAACGCTAGTGGCTTTATTTCGAGCCTCAACTAACTCTCGTTTTTTCTTATCCTCCTCAGCATACTCTTCAGCCTCCTGTTTCATTTTCTCAACTTCATCGTCGCTCAAATTAGTGGTATTTTTAATCGTAATAGACTGTTCCTTGCCAGTTGTTTTATCTTTAGCTGAAACATTTAAGATGCCATTTGAATCAATGTCAAATTTTACTTCAATTTGAGGCACTCCTCTTGGTGCCGGAGGGATACCGTCCAAAATAAATCTGCCTAGCGATTTGTTATCTACTGCCATTTCACGCTCACCTTGTAATACATTAATCTCAACTTGGGTCTGATTATCACCCGCAGTAGAAAACACCTTAGAAGCACTGGTTGGAATTGTGGTATTGCGATCAATTAACGATGTTCTCACTCCACCCAAAGTTTCTATTCCCAAAGTCAACGGAGTGACGTCTAACAACACCACATCTTGTACGTCACCACCAATAACTCCAGCCTGTACAGCAGCTCCAACCGCCACTACCTCATCAGGATTTACTCCTTTATGAGGCTTCTTGCTAAAGAATTTTTCCACTTTTTCTTGAATTTTAGGCATTCTAGTTTGACCACCAACCAAGATAACTTGGTCAACATCACTGGCTTTAATATCAGCATCTTTAAGAGCCTTTTTAACCGGACCAAACGAACCTTCAATTAAATCATCTACTAACTCTTCTAACTTGGACCTAGTCAAAGTCATAGTTAAATGTAGAGGATTACCTTCTTTATTTTGAGTAATAAAGGGTTGATTAATCTCGGTTCTTTGAGCTGTAGATAATTCTATCTTAGCCTTCTCAGCTACATCTTTAATCCTTTGCAGGGCTTGTTTATCAGCAGATAAATCAACACCATTCTCTTTCTTAAATTCCTCTATAATCCAGTCCATGACTCTTTGATCAAAATCATTTCCACCTAAAAAAGTGTTTCCATTGGTTGATTTAACCTCAAATACGCCATCTCCTATCTCTAAAATTGAAATATCAAAAGTGCCACCGCCCAAATCATAAACTGCAATAGTCTCATTAGTTTTCTTATCAAGCCCATAAGCCAATGAGGCTGCAGTAGGCTCGTTAACAATTCTTTCAACTGTAAAACCTGCAATCTCACCCGCTTGCTTAGTGGCCTGACGCTGAGAATCATCAAAATAAGCTGGAACTGTGATAACAGCCCGAGTCACTTTTTCACCTAAATAGCTTTCTGCATCCTGTTTAGCCTTTAGTAAAACCTGAGCCGAAATTTCTTGAGGTGTATAGGTTTTGCCATTCACTTCTACTACAGCAGATTTGTCTTTTCCTTCCTTGATTGTATAAGTTGCATGTTTAATTGCTTTTTTAACAGCAGGATCAGAAAACCTACGACCGATGAATCTTTTCACAGACTCGATGGTGGTTTGGGGATTAAGCACCATTTGTCGTTTTGCTGGATCTCCAACAATAATTTCATCGTCTTTAAATGCTACGATAGAAGGAAATGTATTTCTCCCTTCTGCTGAAGGGATGACTTTGGGAGAACCTCCCTCCATCACCGCTACTGCGGAATTGGTAGTTCCTAAATCAATTCCAATAATTTTTCCTTTAGCTTTAGATTTTTCGTTTGATTTTGCCATAATTTACTCCTTTTATTATTTTTAATATTTAGTATTTGGTATCAGTTGCTGCCAACCAGGTTGTTGGTTAAATCTATTCATTTTTAAATTTTTACTTTTTTCCCAAAATTACTTGGGCATGCTGAATAACTTCTCCTTTAAGTTTGTAGCCCTTTTTTATAACCTCGGTAACAAAATTTCCTTCTCCATTAGTCTCAACTGCTTCCATCGTTTCAAGGTCAAACTCTTTACCCAAAGCGTTTATTTCTTCAACTCCATATTGCTGCAAAACCTGTTTTAGCTGATCTAAAATCATATCCAACCCTTTGTTTTTAATTTGCTGGGTAGCTGTTTCCAAATTTTCCAATATCGGCAATAAGGATTGAATTAATTCTCGATTAGCAAACTTAGCTACATGGCCTCTTTCCTGCTGAGTTCGTCTTTGTAAATTCTGATAATCAGCCAGTGATCTTTTTTCTCTTTCCTGAACTTCTATCAGTTTTCCCTGTAGTTCTTCTATTTTCTGCTGAAGTTGATTTTGATATTTGTTTGATTTATTTAATTTTAAATGCTTTTTACCGTCTTTCATAAAAACTCTTTCTAAACTATTTGTTCAATTAAGCTCTTAAAATACTTCATCATAGGCACTAAATAAGAATAATTGAAGCGTTTTGAACCCAATACTCCTAATCGACAATGATGTCCTAAGGCGTTAACAGAAATGAACATTATACCAACCGGCTCAAGTTCCTTCTCACCCAACTCTTTACCATAAACAATCTGAATTTTGTCATAGCTTTCAGCTTTAGAAAAAATTTCATTTAAAAGCCTAGCCTGTTCAATAATTGACAGGGTTCTTTTCATAACCTCAATATCATAAAATTCAGGCATCTCCAACAAGTTTGCATAGCCGGAATGATAAACTTGTGACTCTTCTGTTATAGCCAACCCAATAGCCTTCGCCCTGGATGCCAAAGCACTTGAAGTCTGCTGTAGTAAATCACTTAATTCATTGCGACTATTCCAAATTTTTTCCTTTGCACTAACCTCATCCGCAACAGACAGTTCTTCCTCACGCATTAATTCGTTTACATACAGTCTTAAGGCCTTGGGAGTTGGCATTCTGCCCCCACTAGAGTGGGGTTTGTATAAATAATCTTGCTTACTTAGCTGAACCATTTCATTACGGATTGTAGCTGGAGAAACACCAATATTATACTTTTTATCAATTGTGTCTGAACCAACCGGTTGAGCAGTCTCGATAAATTCTGAAATCACAGCTCTTAAGATTTGGATTTGTCTGGGTTGAAGATTAATCATTTAATTAACTGGTTTTTGTTTAGTAATTTTTAATAAAACCAACTACTGAAATTATTTACGAAACTGCAAAGGAACAATGGTTCGTATATAAGATTTTGTTTATTATTAGCAATAATAATGAGAGTCTGCTAAATTGTCAAGAATTAATCAGTAACAATAGCGATTTTAGCTTTAAAATTTAATGATTTTAGATTTAGAGCAAAAGTAAACCAATGCCGATTAAGGCTAGACCAGAGGTAATCCATTTTAACCAACTCCTAAATCCTGCTTGAGGAAGTTCCTCTGGCATAACTGGCTGATCACCTTTTGTAGTAGCTGAAACTGTGGCTTCTTCCTCCTCAATTTCAATGACATAACTTCCTTCAATATTCTGCTCACATTGTTCATCAGTTGCCAGCAAATTTTCATCTTCAGTGCTCATAATATTCGAATCATCCATCCCCTCACTACTACAGAGGAAACCAAGAACAAGGTTCTGTGTGTTTAAAAGCGGATTGACTGTTAGTGTGGCTAAAGTACCACTTCCAGTTACTCCCTCTGTTTGAGTTAACTCCAAAGTACCAGTAATAACTACTTCACCCCCTGTGCTAGTTTCTGAAGTTACTGTGGTAAAAAAATCTCCAGGAGCAACATCTGTTATTTGAATATAGCTAGTATCAAAAGTAACTACAGCAACTGCAGATTTAACAGACTCACCTTGTGTATCTACAATGACTCTAATTTGGGTTGGGCCTGTTAAAGTTCCACTACTGGGTTCATAAAGTAGTCTTGCTGCTAAAGCACCAGTGGCAAAGCAGTGAGAAATAAATGTTAGTACAAAAAGAAAAGCTAATAAAATGGGCAGTTTAATAATTTTCTTCATGAGTGCAGAATGTTGTTTTTTAAATATAGTTAATATTTTATGGTTTTATTTGATAAAAAATTGAAAATACTTGCTCTAAGCATCAAATTTACTATAAACTAAGGTTGGTGCTCATATCAAGCAGAGTTAAAATATTTTTTTAGACCATAAGTTAAAATTACTGATAAATGGGTAAAAAATCAAGCATAAATGTCAAACTTAAAAAATAAGAGAAGAAAAAGTCTAATTGGTGGTGTTTTATTCATTTTCTTATCTATCGGAGTTATTGCCAGTGTTTCACAGTTTGACTCAATTCAAAAAATAATTTCACAAGCTACGGGAAAACGAGCCAATTTTATTGTTGACACACAAACCACAATTGGCCCTATCAATCAATCCTGGAGAAACCTAGCTCAAGGAGGTGAAAGCCATGATTGGAGACTGGCTCCCATTAATAACCTGGTCCAATCACTTAACCCAAAATATATTCGTATCGACCATATTTATGATTTTTATGATATCGTGCAAGGCTCTCCTGGAAATATTTACTTTAACTTCACAAAATTTGACTTAATTTTAAATGATATTTTAGAGGTTGGAGCTAAACCCTATATTTCCTTAAGCTATATGCCTCCTGTAATTTCACAAGGAGATATAGTTCAAGCCCCTTATCACTGGAATGATTGGCAGCTAACTGTTCAAAAAACAATTGAATATATTTCAGGAACCAGAGCAGTTGAAGATGTTTATTATGAGGTTTGGAATGAACCAGATCTCTTTGGGGATTGGAATTATTATGGAGCAAAAAATTATCTAACCATGTATACTCATGCTGCCTTGGGTGCAAGAAACGCTCAACAAAACCCTCAAGTAAAAAACTTTTATTTAGGAGGACCCAGCACCACTACTTTATATAAAAATTGGTTTGATGCTATGGCTAGACATGCCATCAACAACAATTTGAAATACGATTTTTTTTCTTGGCATAGATATTCACACAACCTTAATATTCTAGAGAAAGACTTAACCCAAATTCAAAGCTGGTTGGCTCGCTATCCACAGCTCGCTGGTTTAGAACTACATGTTACCGAATGGGGTTTGGATAGTGCCAATCACCCTGGTTATGACTCTGCTTATGGAGCAGCCCATGTTGTGGCTGGAGCAATCACTCTTAATCAGCTAGCTGACAAGGCATTTGTTTTTGAAATCCAAGATGGAAAAGACCCAAACAACCAAGTTTATTGGGGGAGGTGGGGCCTACTTACCCATCAAGACTTTGGATCTCAACCTAAACCTAGATATCACGGCTTACTAATGCTAGATAGAATCAGCGGTCAACAACTAAGACTAACAGGACAGGGTACTTGGGTAAAAGCTATCGCTGCCCGCAACGACAGGGGAAATATAGAACTAATTATTGCTAACGCTGATCAACATCACGGCAATAGTGAAATAGTGCCAATTACCTTTATCAACATAGAATCAGGAAATTATATTTTAAATTTAGAATATCTAGACGGAAGAAGGCAAACAATTTCAGCAACTGCAACAGAAAATTCCCTACAAACAGAAATAACAATGACTCCCAATACAGTAGTCCATGCAGAGTTAATAATGCTTTAAGCTTTTTTAGAAATCTCTTGCCCCTGAATTAATTCTTGAAAACTCTGTTTAAATTTTTCTTTAGAATATTGACCAGCAATCTGTTGAATCTTTTTTGGTGAAAACCCTATATTTTCAAATTCTTTTATAGCTTTTACTAAATCTGTAATGGTTAGCTGCTCAAAGAATAAACCATTTACTTTTTCCTCAACTGTAAACTTTAAAGCACCAGATCGATGTGCAATTACCGGAGTACCTGCCATCATAGCCTCAATGGGCACAATGCCAAAATCTTCATCCTCGACAGGATATAAAAGGGCCTTAGCTCCTGCAAAAAGCCTAGCTAACTGATCGTCACTCACCGTTTCTAAAAACTCGATATTCTTATTGTTGTGAGCAATTACTTTTAATTGGGGCAGCATTTGACCAATACCAGCAACTTTGAGTTTAACCCCCAATTTCAAACAAGCTTGAACAGCTAACTCCGGATGTTTTTGTAAGCCTAGTCTACCAATATAAAAATAATAATCTTGAGGTGATTCTTGCTTGATCTTTAATAGCTGTTCGCTACTCAGGGGCAAGCTGACCGGTGGATAAATAACAATAGAATCACGGCGATAAAATTTTCTAATTCTTTGTTGGGTTTCTTGAGAGTTGGCAATAAATTTATCTACATCCTGAGCATGCTTAAAATCAATTATTCTCATATAATGATTGATTAACTGTCCAAAAAATTTAATTAAAAAGTTTTTTTTCCAAGCAGACATAGTTGAATAACCATATAGCGCTCTAGGAGGAGTATGACAATAGCAAATATGCATCTGGTTTTTATGTTGAGTTTTAACCGCCTTAGCTTCAAAAGCGTTTGAAGAAGAAATAATCAAATCATAATTAGAAAGGTCAAGTCTAGAGAAAGCTTTTGGCGCTAAAATCCGTAATGGTGAATACAGTTTTTTATGAAAAGGGATTTTAGCAAACCAAGTTTGTTTAATTTGCCAATCCTTAAACCGAACCCAGTATGGGCCTAGTGCTTTTTTATCTAAAAAGGCTACATAAACAGGTGCCTGAGGAAACATTTCGTGCAAAGCTTCTAAAACTCTTTCAGCTCCGCCATACTCCCGTAAAAAATCGTGAACTAAAGCAATTTTAAAAGTTTTTTTCTTCACAAATTTCTTTATAATAAATTAATAACTTGGTAATCAAAATAAATTCGCAAATTAGTATTAGTAATAGATATGAGCTCATTTCTGAGGGGTTTCACCCCGAGCGCGTTTTG
>CAYVBW010000010.1:0-34415 GCA_964449995.1 uncultured Pseudomonadales bacterium
AATAACCTTAAATTAAAAGAAATTACAGGGAGAGAAATAAGTCATTTTAAGAAAAGAGGTGGTGGTATTATTCATGGACAATACTTTATTCACCAGTTTTATCACAAGGATTGGATTAAGAAGTTTCAAATAATACAGCAAAATTTTGATGACATTGTTTTTAACGTTGTCTTAACTGGAAAAAGGAATGAAGAAGATATAGCGGAAATTGATGAAAGAATTCGATTAATTATGGGGAGACAGTGTAATATAAAATGGAACATTGTTAAAGAGATCAAACCAACAAAAAGCGGGAAGTATTTATACACTGTTTGTAGAATACTATGAAAATTATAAACACAGTTATTGAGAAAATTTTTTTTATCGCCAGGATTTTTAAATTCAGATTAAAAATTCATGTTATTAAATCGAATCATAAAAATTTATTTAAAAAGATCGATAAAGATAATGAATTAAAACACAAACAACTTTGGAGGCAGCTATTTCCATTAGTAGACGGTTCCTGGTTACGGTTTTATTCAAATGTTACGGGTTATTCAGACTATAAATATGTTCCAGAGGATATTTTTTACTCTATTATTGAACGAAAATTAAATGATGTTAATTATTCAGCCCAAATTGCTAATAAAGCTAGTTATGATGTTGTTTTTGATAAAAAATTATTCCCTGAGAATTACTTAAAAAATCTTTCCGGAATATATTTAGATTCAAATAACAAAATAATAACTACAAAAAAAGCTAAAGAAATTTTTAATTTAATCAAAGATGATTATATTGTTAAGCCAGCAGTTGATTCATGGGGAGGTAAAAATGTTTTAAAAGTTAAACCAGAGAGAAAGAAACTAACATTAAAACAAATTGAAAAAATATATTCGGCTAATTTTTTAATTCAAAAAGTAATAAAACAGCATGATTTTTTTTCAAGTTTTAATAAATCATCAGTTAATACCTTTAGAGTTTTTACATATAGATCTGTCATTAGCGAAAAAATTCATGTATTACATGTAATTCTTAAATTAGGTCGCAAGGATTTTTGGGTTGATAACTCAACCGTAGGAGGTATTTCGGTTAAAGCTGACACTAGGACTGGAAAGCTGGCTAAGTTTGCTGTCACTAACAAAGGAGAGAAGTTTACTAAACATCCCGATTCTAAAATGATATTTTTTAATCAAAAGGTTCCTTATTTATCGAAAATAATAGAAACAGCCAAACTTGTCTCTTCAAAAATACCCACCCATAGACTTATAAGCTATGATATTACAGTTGACTTTAATGAAAACGTTAAAATTATTGAAATTAATTCAGTCGGAGTTGGTATTAACTTAATACAGTTACATGGTTCGAGTTTATTTCAAAATCATACACAGGAAATCATAAATTATTGCAAATTAATTAAGTCTGATCAATTTCAATATATTAGAATGACAAAATAATAAACGAGCACTTATGTTTAGCTGCAAAAATACCAATCTCCCACTAGTCTCCATACTAATGTGTACCTACAATGCAGGGAGGTTTGTTAAAACTACACTTAAATCACTTCTAAATCAGGAATATAAGAATACTGAGATTTTAGTATTAGACAATAATTCTAGTGATAATACTTTGTCTATTTTAAATAATATCGCCAATAATCACCCTGAAATGAGGGTTTTTTCTTCATCTAAAAATTTAGGACCATATGGAGGTTTAAATTTTTTATTAAATAAAGCTCAGGGTGAATATATAGCTATAGTAGATCATGACGATATCTATCATCCGAAGAAAATTAAGAAACAGATAAACTTTTTAATTAAAAATGAGCAATATATTGGCTGTGGAACAAGTTTATATAAATATTTTGAGAAGGATAAAACTTTTAAATACAACAAAATAAAAGCTATCGGATCATTTGCCTCCCATCCGTCTTTGATTTTTAGAAACAATAAGAGGTTAAAATACAATACAACAATTAAATATAAAACAGATACCCATTTTATGAAATATGTGCTATGTGACAAAAAGCCACTCATAGCCAATCTCAGGGAGCCTTTATTTTTAAAAAGAATTCGGCTTAATGACGCTAATTTAAGCTATTTTTTAAATGAGAGATTAACGTATGATGATATCTTTGATTATCACAGAAACACTGGGGATACAATGATGCTCGTTAAGCTTTTACTTAAGAAACACCTTAATTATAATGCGTTAAAAAAAATTACCAACTTAAGGGGAAGAAAAGCCATTAGCGATTTTAATCATGATGATTTTTTTAGGAGTTATTTACAATACTTAAAATGAGCTATTACGATAATTTTCTTAATAGGGGCAGAATTAGCAAAATTGGTAAATTGCTTGTGAATAGACAAAATAATTTTTACATAAATACTATTGTAAAAAATACTTCTAAAAAAAATCTTAAAATTCTTGAAATAGGACCGGGTAAAGGTTATTTTGCTAAAAAATGTAGAAAGTTTGGATTTCAATATACTGGGATTGAGTCCAACAAGGCTATCTGTAATCATTTACAAAAACAAGGGTTAAATGTTTTTAATGAAACGGTTCCGCCACTTAATTTAAAAACAAAATTTGACGTTATTGTTATGATACACGTACTAGAGCATATTTCAGATAAGAATAACGCTATAAACTTACTTGAACAGTGTAAAAATAAACTTAATAAAAGTGGACTACTAATCATATCTTCCCCAGATATCACTTTTTTTAAGGAAGATTTTTTTGGCTGCGATTATACCCATAGTTTTCCATTATCCTTATATAGCCTTAAACAGGTGTTTATTGATTTAGATCTTCAGGTAAAATTTGCAGATGTTAGAGTTTTAACAATACGAGGATCGCTTGCTGCTAAGTTTGTACAAGTTTTTATTAATTTACTATATAACTTAGGTCTTATAGGCTTATTTTTTGGTGAAAAGGCTTATAAGGTAAAAAATTTAGGGCATGCTTCGTGCACAGTAGTAGGTTTTAAAAAATAAGTTTATTAAGTTTGTGTAAATTTATAATCCTTAATCTCTCGAACGGTATCTTTTACAAAATTTTTAAGAAATTCACAATGGTTACTTGCTTTATGGCTTTTTAATTTAAAATAATTTAAAAAAATTGGATTTTGGTCAATTAGGTAAACACCGAAATTGTGTTTCCACAACACAAACGGTAGGCTTAATTGATCTCTTTTGCTATATCTTGAAACCTCTTCCCACCAATCCTCCATTACTAATTTCAATTTATTCTCATTATGCTTTCTAAAAAGAATAAAAGTGGCAGGAAATTCGTTGACAATATTTGGAAATCCTGCGTTAAAGTAATTACGTACTTGTTCTTGCATTATTTCTTTGCCATCCTTTTTTAATATAATGCAACGATTAACCTCATCTATAATTGAACTTCTCTTAGAGGGATGCCTAAATAAGGCCATTTTTTCCTTTTTTTTAAAAAATAAGTTGTAAATTAAACTAATAATATCTCTTTTTATGACTATGTTTGCATCAATCCAAACGCTATATTTATATTCAGAAAAATATTTATGAGGTAATATTTTAACTCGTCTTGAAGTCCTGGTGTTATCACTTAATGTTTCATCAAATTTTCTTAGTTGCCACACTTTAGATTTTAGTGGTTTGTCTGTAAAACAAACATAATCGCATTTGTCACTGACAATCTTGGGTTCTTTTAGAGAATCATAATTTCCAGATATAGCAGTATATATTACTATGTCTTTTTTCATACAAATTTTAATAATGGACAATAGCCCTTTTTTTGGTTGATATAAGTGCAATTATGCTCATGGTTTTGAGCTTCAATCTACCAGATTAATCTTTGGTTTAAAAAACAAAAATGCCACGAACCCCGATATTAAAATTCTAGTTCTAATAAATAAATGTGATGGGTAAAAAAAAGACTTAATTAATTTCCAGAAAACTTCCCCAAGGTAAAAAATGAATATTTTCCCTTTATATTTTTTTTGTGTATATAAACTGTTCCTGAAAAAGAAGAAGTAGTTCTTTAGCCTTTCCTGATTATTTTCTTTGAAGATATTTAGCGATTTTTGAATTTTTCTATGATGAACTACCACACTTTTACCAACAAGGTAACAAGGCATTACATTGGTGATTCTGAGAGAATACTCAGTATCCTCGCACCAAATAAAAAACTCCTTAATTGGCAAACCAACTTTTTCAACCGCTTTTCTGTTTAGCAAAAAGGAAACAAATGTTGCACTTTTAACTCTAACGCAACCTTGATCTAATAATTCATCCCAAGTTTGATATAAATTATTACCCTTTGTTTTATCAATTGCCGGCGTATTCATCGACTCACCATTCTTCCCAATTACTCTACTGCTTAAAAACCCAAAATTTTTTGATGGGTTGTTGTTAGCAATAAGCATTAATTCACTTAGTGCGTTTCTCTTTAAAGTAACATCATCATCCATACACCAAATCCAATCAAATTCTTTTTCGTACGCTTTTTTGATACCTGCATACTGACCACCAGCACTGCCAGTATTTTTTTTTAATCGAACATAGTCAAAAATGGGGTTATGTAAAAACTTTTCCTTAATCATTTTGTTAGTGCCATCATTAGAACAATTATCGATGATTATTATAGAATCAGGCTTTCGACTTTGTTTGAGCAAAAACAGTAAACATTTTTTTAACAAGGCTTTTCTGTTATAAGTTACAACAATTGCTGCTACCTTTGAATTTTTTTTCATTCAAAATTTAAATAAACTATTATTTTAAAATTGCTCTTTATTGTTAGCATAGTATTTTTTTATTTTTTCATTCTGAGGCCTAAATGCAAAATGCCCCACAAATGTGTTGGTTGCAATAAAGCCTGGGAAACTATTTAAACAACAAAATTCACATAAATTTTTTTCTTCAAAGCCAAGTTTACCATTCGAAGCCACTTTAAAATATCCCATTTTTTCCCATAATGATCTTTCAAGCAAAATAGCTCCGATTGAAAATCTATGAGGAATTAATAGATAACTAGAATTATTAGAAAATACACAAGCAATCTTATTTAAAGGCAATGAGTGTTTCCATAAAAAAATTGCTGCTTCAGGGCTAAAGTGAGCCTTAATTCCCATGCAAGCACTTTTTAATTCACCGAATTTTTTTAAATATTCTTTATCCTTGCCTATTTTTTTTAAGAAATAAATATATGAAAAACCATTCACGTTAATCACTGGTGCAATAAAGCCCGGGGTATAAATACCTTCTTTTTTTATTTTAAAGAGAGTCTTTTCTAAATTTATAAAATAGTTTTTTGTTATAAAAATATCTTCATCCAGTTTATAAATTAATTCAGCCTGTGGGTGATGTTTGATTGCCAAATTTTGTGCCAAACCCAATTTATTTTCATGAGTACTTAAATAACTCCAGTTATTTTTTTTTGCAATCTGTTTGAGTTTAATGTTGGTTAGTCCTGGAGAAATGATACAAACGTCTATGTCTTTTCCAACAAATTGAGATATTCTTTTAAAAACTGGGGGCCATAAATATTTCTTATAACCCGCTACTATGATTAACAGCCTTTTTCTATTTTTTGATCTGTTGATAAAAGTATACCGCCCGTGTAAATTATACCAAGTCTGATAATATTTAGATAAGAAAATAAGGTGATTATTAAGAATCATCCAGATTTTATCTTTGAATGAGTTTTTAAAAAAGAGATTAAACAACGATGAGCTTATTTTTAATATTTTATGTTTCATTTATTTTCCAATGACTTTTAATGTCAGCGTTTTTGTAAAAAGTTAATGACTTTAAAATCTTTTTTGCACTATTTTAAGATTGATAGAGATTTGCTTAAGGTAAGTGCTTTACCTACAACCTCATCCATATTTAAGTACTTATATTGTGCCAATCTACCAACAAAAAATACACCTGACAACTTATTGGCTTCTTTTTTATATTTTTGATATGAATTTTCATTCACAAGATTTGGAACTGGATAATAGGGTTCTCCATTCCATGTTGGATACTCTTTGCTAATTGTAGTGCAAGAAATTTTTTGACCTGTAGCGTGCTTCATTTCCACAATTCGAGTATACTTATAATCATTGGGGTAATTGATTTGCAACCAATCTTGGTAATATTCTTTTTCATATCTTTCAAAATTAATTTTCAAGCTCCTGTAGGGAAGTTTTCCAAATTTATAATCAAAAAATGAATCGATTTGACCAGTAAAAATTAATTTATCACAAAGTACTTTATTTTTAATCTCTTGGTAATCAGTATTTAATAAAACTTCGCAGTTTTGACACAATTTCTTAAACATATTAGTGTATCCCTGCCTTGGTAATCCCTGGAATTTGTCAGTAAAATAACGATTATCGTTATTGGTTCGAATAGGGATTCTGGCTGTTACAGAGGCATCTAAATTTTTGGGGTGCATATCCCATTGCTTAATAGTGTAGCTTTTAAAAAAAGCTTCATATATTTCCTTACCAGCTACTGACAGTACTTGCTCTTCAGCGTTTTTAGGCTTTTTAATTCTAGTTCTCTTTTTATCTAGAAATGCTTTAGTTTCAAGCACGCCCTTTAAGTTTTTATTAAAGAAAAGATTAATAGTATCTCTATTAACAGGAATTGGATAAAGTTTACCCTGTAAGTACGCTTTGACCTTAAAGTCGTGTTTAATCCAGTCAGTGAATTGTGATAGATATTCTATGACATCATCATTATTTGTTCTAAAATAATGGGGTCCATATTTATGAACAAGTACCCCATTATTATCAATAAAATCATAGCAGTTGCCACCAATATGGTTTCTTTTTTCAACAATTAATACTTTGCGACCCAAGCTAGAAAGGCGCTCAGCTAAAACACAGCCAGCAAGACCGGCTCCAACAATTAAGAAGTCAACTTGATTCATTTGGTTTAATATTTAAATGTTTAGGATAGGCAATTAGCACTGTTTCATAAACAGGGTGGAATGGATCTAATTTTCTTATCAAGAAAGCATAATTTTTATAATATGACCTTAAGAGTGGCTTTACCTTAAAAAAATCTTGAGGGGTATGATATATAGAACAAAGAATGATTGGCTTATCTTTTTTAATTATTTCTTTTGCACCTTTGATGGCATTTAATTCATTGCCCTCAATATCCAATTTTATTAAACCTATGCTATTATTTGAACAATTTTTTTGAATAAAATCATCGATTTTAACAACATTGATGGTTGTCCCTCTTTGTCCAGTTGGTTGTTTCACCAATGATGAGGCTAAAAAATCCTCAGTTAAAAAAAGTTTTTCATTTTTTGAACCTACGCCCATTTTAAGAGCGTTAATTTTTTTATCCAAATTATTTAATATAATTGTTTGCTTAAGGTAGTGATAATTTTTGGAACTAGGCTCAAAAGATAGAATAACCTTTGGTTTGTATTCTAGAAAAGTTAAAGCAGAATCACCAATAAATGCTCCCGCATCTATAAAAAATTTATTTTTTATATAATTTCTTAAGTGATCACAGTCAATGATTTTTAGTCCAGAATGAAAATAGAAAACACAATCTTCATAATGCTTGAAAGACAAGTTGTGTTTTTTCTTATAAGCTTTCCTTTTATTTCTTACCTTTTTTTGTAGTTTTCTTTCATCCTCGTCAAAAACTTGATAATTCATTACTAAGGCGTTTTCGGAAGTCGGTAGCAGGAATACGTAGCGATTGAAAATTTTTTCAACCACTTCTTTACTTCCAGAATCTAAGCCTCTTTTCAGTACTCGCAGATCGCTTTTTATTGTATTAGAATTCTTTTGACAATATTTTTTCCAGAGGTTGCCCCATTGAATTCTTGTTATAAGAAATTGGTGCTTTAATAGAATAATAAAACCCTTACAAAATTTAATCTTTAAACCAAATAGTGACAAAAATAATTGCAATGGAGCAAGAATTTTTTTAAAAATTAAAAAAATGAATTTTTCATTTCTCATATTAAAAAAATAGTGACTATCGTTGAGCTTCATATTAAAAATTTAAGCCTTTATGGATTTTGTTATTATATACTTTCTGAGATATCCGAAACAAAGAATTGCCACCAGTGATTCTGTAAGCACCACTGCTAAAGCACTGCCACTAATGGAGAATGTCTTTGTCAATACAACGAATACAAGAATATGAAATAGTGATGCTATGACAACGATTTTAGAAATGATTTTAGATCTGCCAAAAGCCAGCAAACCCTGGGTACCGAATATATTGGTTAAACTCATAATGAATGGTAAAATTGCCATAATTCTAATCACTGATACTGAAGGATAAAACTGTTCACCTAGAATTAAACGCACTATTAAGGGCGCAAAGATTAGGAGCGACAATGAGATTGATAGAGCAAATAAACTTAAAAGGAAGCCAATTTTTTTCAAAACTCGTAACCCGATTTCTTTAGAGTTATCAAATAACCTACTTAGATGAGGATATGTTGCCTGTGAAATCGGGCTTAAAATATCTCTAAAGGCGGTCACTAATTTTTCAGCACTAGAATAATAACCAACCATCTCATTAGAGGAAATTAGGCCTAATAAAAACACATTACTATTACTATAAAGGCTATGAAAAAGAGTTGAAACAAAAAGATAGTAGCCTTTTTTAAATTGATCTAATACTGATTGAAAGGAATAGACTATTCTTATTTTAAAAATAAAGAGCGCACTGAATAAAGCTATTATGCCAGAAACTAAATAAGCGCCAGAGTTAATCAGTGGAACATAGATATAGTCAGCTTGATGATTAATAAAAACAAAAATCGGAATGATAAATAAAAATTTTACAATTACATTAATAATAGTAATATACTTCATTTGCTGCATACCTTGAAAAAGCCACACTGGAAAAATCAAATTCCCCAAAACCATTATAAAAGTAAATACATAAAGTAAATATTCAGAAGAAAATCGGGGAATAAAAGAAATCAGTAGCAAAAAAATTATTAAAGAAACTAAAAATAGAATTAACTTAATAATATATACTGAACAAAAAATCTCAGATACTTTATCAATATTTTTTTTATTAATAGAAATTTCTCTAGTGGCAGAAAGCCTAAAGCCATATTCCGTGAATAACACAAAGTATGCAATAAAGGCCTTGGCAAACATTACTAAGCCAAACTTATCTGGTCCCAAAACCCTTACTAAGTAAGGCAACGTAATGAGGGGAATGATATATCCCATAGCCCGCAGTGTTGACAAAGATAGAAAATTCTCGAACAGTAAGCGGTTTTTTTTAATAGTCTTTAGAAATTCGTTTAGATAATTCATTGTTTATAAACTACAGCCTTTCATTGACAGGTCGTTATAATTTCACTACTCTAACATACTTTTTTCAAAATAATAAATTTCCACGTTACTTTCATCCACATCCCTACCATGATGTTTGACAAAGTTATTATCAACATAGCTCCTAATTTCCCCTCTAATATGATAGCCCTTTCTAGTTTCCCAGGTAACCCAACCTGCTTCATACTTACTTAGTTCTTCTAAAAAATCCTCGAATTTGTATTGCCGATTTTTTAATAAACTAATCCCTTTTAAATCATCGCCAAGTTCACGAAGATAATAAGCCCTGGCATACTGGCCAAACAGAACTTCTTTCTCTGGGTTATAGTTATCAATAATGATTTGATAAGCTTCACTATAGTTTCCATAACCATGGCGAGTTCCGTAAAGTCGTTGGACTCTATTTATAAAACCCAATAAAACAGAGAATATTAAGAAAAATGATAACAAAATCTTCACTTTTTTTAAATTAAATATTTTCAATAACGCTAAATATAAGAAAAAAATTAATAAGATAGATATCGGTACTATGTGTGAGATATATAAAAAGCCAGCATATCTATCTGCAAACCAAATAAAAAATATTGCTGAAAAAAGTATTAAGGAATAGAAGTAGGCCAGTTCTTTATTTTTTTGCTTTAAAAAAACAAAGAGGCTAATAAAGCCTAATACTAAATAGCTAATCCCTAGCCCAACCCCGACCGGAAAATTACTTAGATAATTTAAATAAATAGAATTTACTCTACCCATTAATGACAGGTGAGCTGAAAAACGATCAATTACGCCAAGCCGATAGCAAATAATTAAAGAGAGAAATCCAAAAATTGTCAGCAAAATATATTTTGGATTCTTTTCAGAAAAGGCTAAATAAATCGCGAATAATAAAAGTGATGGCAAAATCACTAGCGAGTTGATATGAATGTGGTAGTTGAAATACAAAAGCGGTAAAGCTAACAGCAAAAATATCCAGTTAAAATCAAGATATTTATTTATTAATTGGTTAAGCCACTTAAGCTTAAAATCAATTTTATTTGATTCAGTAATGCCACGATATAAACAGTAAAACAACAGCAAGAATATTGGCAATAAAACAGCATACATTCTGGTGTAGCGAAAAATAGTAATAAAGGCTGGATTGAGGGCGTAGGAAAAAGCAATCAGTAAAGATAATTTTTTATCCTTCCAAAAATATTTACTTGTAAAGTAAACACTGGTTAGAAAAATTAAGCCAAACACCACTGACACTATGCGAGCGGACCACTCTGAAATACCAAAAATCCTAAAAGATTGTGCTATTAGCCAAGTATGAGGCCAAGCTCTGGTATAAAGTCTTTTTCCTTGCTTTTGACCTAGCCAATCCCACACGTAATATTCAGATGTATGATAATATCCAGCAGCAGCCCCTACTACTTGATACTCATCCTCTCTAAAATCATGACCGATGTTGTATGAAAAAACTACAACCCCCAGCAGTATCACAGCCAACAATCCCAAGCTGTATTTCCAGCCCTCTTGGTACATCCATCTCACCATATTTTTTAATAAGGGCACTTTATTGATGGTGGGGTACTTGTTTTTAAATTCCTGCCTTCTTTTTAACTCAGTTGACTTTTCTGTTTCTGTTTGTCTTTCTGATTCTCGAGTTAGCCTGTCTTGGTTTAAATAAAGTAAAATAGAGCCCAAAACCGCTGTAATTAAAATGCTGTAGGTACTAAAAATGTTATCAAAAAGTTGATATCTAGTATAAATTTGCAAAAAGGAATTGAGCGCGATCAGCGCAAAGTATCCTAAAAAACTAGCCTTAATTGCTTTTTCAAAACCTTTACCTTTCAGGGCGCTTATCATCACTGCCAGCGATAGTAAGAAGTGAGCAACAAGCAGGAGTGAGGCCTCATCTCTTTTTAAAACCTGATTAAACTTAGTAGCAATATTGTCATAAATAGAGCTAATGCTCGACCTAATGTCACCCCTAACATAAACGTATCTATGAAAATAATTAATTTTCTGATCTTGTGTTGTCTCTACAGCTAGAAATACCCCGTGGGTAGTGTTATTAACTTGATTTTTTCCCTCAAGCTCAAAAACGTATTTTTTTTCTGCAGAATCATCAATGGTGGGAAAGCCAAATTGAAAAAAATCGTCTTCCAGCACTTTCTCAAATTGATACTGGTTTACAGCAAGCCACTCATCTTGGCCTGCTTCCTTGATGCGAAACTCCAACTCTAACGGTTGTGGAAAAAACCATACATCATCTTCCAAAAACTCCTCATCAGCCAGCAACAAAGCCTCTTCCTTTACTTCCTCTATTTCCTCAACTTCAATCTCCAGTACCTCACCGTCCTCAATGGCCAACAGTGCTTCTTTCATCGCCAGCTGTACACCCATAGTACCAAGCTTATCGGAACTAGCACTAAACTCTTGCCTCACCACTTGGTTATTGACCAGCCAGACAGTTTTTTCAGGGTAAAATCGACCTAAATGCTCTTCATAAACCAGCGGACTACCATATTGAAACAGGGCATAAATAACTAAAAATAAAGCCAGCAGTGCAATATTAGCCACGCTCCAGTTAAAAAATTTTTTTCGTTGGTGAACTGTACTGAGGCTATGAAAATAAAGTCTTTTAAGATGATTAAAATTGAGAATAACAAGTAAACTGCTGGAGCCAAAAACGGCCAAAGACAAAGTGCTGTTATTAAAGTTCAATCCTATGGGAAATAAATTTAAAAACGTGGTAGCGGTGGATAAAATAAACAAACTCCATAAGAAAATATGTAGCGCTCTCAGTAGTTTATTTACTTGTTTATTCTTCATATTTATTTATGCAATGTATCTGGATCCCTGATTTCAAAAGGCCAGCCTTCACTAATATTACCTCTGGCGTTTTCTACCACTAATTCTCCCTTAAAATACTTTTCTGGCACTGGTTGCTTGACTAAAATTTCAGTATCTGACCAGCGGTGGTTAGTAAATTCTAATTCTTCCACCCTGACGCTGCCTGCCTGCCAGTCGTGTCCAAAGTTTTTCCCAGTGATCTTGATGGGCATCCCCTGAATTGACCAATTAGAGGAGATATTAAATATTCTGGGATATTTTTGAAGCTCTTGATAATGTCGGTCATAAAAAAAGTTACCAGTGAGGGTTAATAATAAGATAATTAAAGGCAGGATTAATGTTTGATAAGTAACAGTGTTTTTTCTTAATAGCTGTATCACAGAAAAAACTACTATAAAGCATCCCAGCAGCAACCAAGTTTTTTGTTGTGGAGTAATGGCCGGCACTACCAGCCAATGCTCTGTTAAGAAATACTCTGTGGGCATAATAATAACCAAATAAAGAACCAACGACAGACTCGCAATTAAGCCTGCTTTCATTAAAACATATTCAGAAATCTTATTTGTATCTGTGATCATTGATTGTTATTTATTGTCATTAGAGTCAGTTTCTTCAGGACTAACAAAGCCCTGCTTGTCTGCATCAGCCCACACCGAGCTACATTCTACTAAACGGCCACCGTCTGGGCCTGGCTGCCAGTTATAGCATAATCTATTATCAGTAATTTGCTTTCTGTTAGTTCCGGGCAATGGTACTTCCGTCTGAAATTCTTCGGGAATCTCTTCTGTGGGAGTGGTTCTTTCTTGGCCAGGATCGGCATAATCATGGTTTTTTCTTGACCACACTAATTTGCTAGAGTCAGGTTTTGTTTCAGGCATTGCTATTGATTTAATTGATATAACCACAACCTATCTATTTTATCTATAAATTTAGCTTCCTGCATCTCCTGCGTGGTGATTAAATAATTGCGACAGTTAGGATTAAGCTGATTGTCAGGGGTTAAATAATTTACTTGTCCGGCTTGGGTGTAGAACAATAAGGCCTCATAATGCAGTTCCTGCTCCAGCCATAGACATTTTGGTAGGTTTATTTCTTGATAAATTTGCCCGATCTTTTTTGCTTCTGGATAAGGAATGTCACTCTTGGGAAAGGCGATTGTAAATGAAATCAAAGAAAACACTAAAGAAAAAGCTAAGATCCAAGATGGGTGTTTTATAAAAGATGACATTGATAACCGGGGCCATTTTTTTACCAACAGCAAGCAAAAGGCTATCAGCATTGATACTAACCCGTAGGCAATGGCAATGGTGTTTGTTTGAAATCTAAATAGCGGTAGCGAAGCTAAAACCACTATCAAGGCAATATTAATTAACCTTTGCTTACGCTCCACCAAATAATCTTTAACTGAAAAATAAATATATCCAGCTACTCCAGGTATTGCCGGTAGTACATACCACCAAACCTTGCTATTAGAGTAAGAAAATAAACCCAGTGTCCCAACTATATAAAACAGTAATGTGATTTTTTGCCAGCTTAATTTTCGCTTTAGCAGATCATACACAGCCAAGCTTGCAAACAATACCCAGCCAGGTCTAAAACTATCAAACCACCAGCGGATATACCAATAAAAGGGAGCAGCTTGCGACTGATCGCTTCCGCCAATTTTTGATGCTCCCGGACTAGCTACATAACTTCCAAAATAGGATCTAAAAAAATAATCAAAGCCATGCCTCATTGCTAGCGGAACCAGCCAAGGTAGAAGGGTAATGCCTGTAGTTACAAACAGGGTTAGCAAGTTTTTTAATGAAATTTTATGAGCATAAAACAAATACGGCACAGGTGCTAAAAAAACCACTGCTGGTTGACCTTTTGACATAATTGCCAAACCCAAACTCACTCCTGAGGCTATTAGATATGTCTTTTTTTGGGACTCTGCAAATAAAATCAACAACAACAGGGCAAAGGCTGTAAAACTGGCTACAGCAGTATCTAGATGAGCCATCTGCATGCTTTGCCACCAATCATAGGCAGTCACAAAACATAACAGAGCAATAATGAGGGCAATAGTACAGCTAAAGCTATTTTTAGAGTCCTTGTTTTTTTCAAGCACTTGATGTTGCATCATAAAATAGCCAAGACTGGCAATTCCTAGCAAACCAAATAAAAAACTAGGTAAGCGATAAGACCACTCACTATCGCTAAAAACACTTGTTAAGGCCATGGTGTTAAACACCAGTGGCGGGCGGCTAGGAACAGGGCATAGAGTTTTAGAAGAGTCAAGGGCATAAGTATAACGCTGATTGGCATGGGTTATTTGTAGCGGTGCATCTAAGGTTGAATCCAAGTGATTACAGCGATTAGTGGGCCCTCCCACTAGAGGAGAAATGTAGTACTGATGCAAGCGCATATTGCGCGCACCTTCTGCTCTATGCGCCTCATCAAAATCATGAAAGGGGAGAGTCACCATGTTATGCCAAGCCATAACTGAAAATAGTAGAAAAAAACCAATTAAGAGCAGCAGTGATAATTGAAACCTACTACCTTTAAATAAAGGCTGTTTGAAAAACATGTTTTAATTATAGCGGGTTTTGGTTAGATAGGAAATTTAAAAAAATGTAGCAATGAATTAGAAAAAAAGCCATTGTTTGAGCAGAGGAAAGAGAAGGTGATGGCGCCACCCGGACTCATCATCATTGATGAGTCCTAGGTGGCATGGTGGAAGGACAAGCTAGTAATATATGGTGTTACCGTCCTTATCCTTCCTAGGATTGATCCCGACTTCCTTGTCTTCTTCAGGCTTGAGATTGGATTCTCTGGCTGGAGTTTTGGGCAATGCTTCCTCCTCTGGAGGAGGAGCGCGCCTAACCCCAATTATTGCCAAAACAACCAAACACGCAAGGAGAAGAACGACAAGCAGTTCAGCTTCCGTACCCATCTCTACCTCCCTTAATTAAGACCCCAAAGCTAGTCGCAATCTTTTAGTAATTACGCTTAAGTCTGGAGTCTTAAATTAACTATCAAACAATGGCTTATTAAAGAACTGTATCTCAAAGAAGCAGAATTTCGCCATGAAACAGCTTCTCTGAAAATACGCATTTATTATATAAAAATACCCCGATAAGTCAATTTTTATGAGCATTTAGCCACTAAATAATGCGAAAAAAAGGTTATTTTTTTATTTCCCGCTTTGCCATATAATTTAGCCTATTGGTTTTTTAACTGTAGTAAAAACTCATGATCACAAGCAAGCTTCATTCCATAACTCATTACAAAGCAATCGCTCAAAAATCTAGGGGTATTCAACAATCTATCATTAACATTTTTGGTTCCTCAGCAGCCAGTGCTTTTTCAGCCCTAGCTTTGATGTTATTATCAAGATTTTTAGGGCCAGCCTATTTTGGCCAATTTAGTTCGGCTTATGCATTAACTTTGATTTTGGCAAGACTTAACGATTTGGGCTTAAGTGTTGCAACAAGCAAATTAGTGCCAGTTGCATCTGAAGACAAACAACAAGCTTTATTAAGCCTTATTTTTCGTTTTAGAATTGCTCTCTCAGGTTTAATAATAGTTTTAGGAGTAATTGTTAGTCAATTTTTGCCTAGATTTTTACTCTCTGATAATTCAGCCTTAATTTTATTAGCTTTTTTAGTATGCGCAGCTACCGCGCTTTTTGAGCATGCTCAATTTGCGCTGCAAGCCTTACATCGTTTCAAACTAGCAGCCATCCTCAATGCTTCTCAAGGCTTTTTAAAACTCCTGTTTGTGGTGCCTTTTATCTTTATTATCGTGCAACAGGCCATACCGCTCAAAAAAGTTGTGCTTTTAATTTTTACTTTTTACATGATTTCTCCTGGTTTGCCAGTTATTTTAGCGAAAACTATTAAGAGTAATCTTCTCCCACTTTCCTTACATTTACCTGATACCGTTAACTTAAATAAAATCAGACTTGATATTTGGAAAATAGCCAAGCACGCTGGCTTTGGTATAGTCGCTGCCGGTATTATTGAAAATGTTGATATATTATTTGTGCAAGCTTATTTATCAGATTATGAAGCTGGTTTATTAGGCGGAGTGTCGCGAGTTGCATTACTACTTTATGTATTAGCCTACGCTCTGGGAAATGTTCTCAATCCTAGAGTAGCTAAATATAAAGATTGGATTAACTTACACAAATTTTGGAATAAAGCTTGGTTCATCGCAGCTTTATGTGTAGTGGGTTTTATACTAAGCATGTTTGTTGCTCCCTACTTAATTACCTATACAATTGGCCAAGCCTATCTCCCTGGTTTAGGGTTGATGAGAATTTTACTTGCTGCCGGCTTTGTGACTGTAGCTGCCATACCCTTTATAGCCCTGTTTTACTCCTACAACCTACCTTGGTACTTTTCAGTAAGCGGAATAGTACAACTGGTTATCGTTCTAGCAGGCAATGGATTACTAATTCCTATTTTCGGAGTTAATGCAGCGGTATGGACAAGACTCGCAGCAAGAGTAGTCTTGTTAATAATGACCATCACCATCGCTCGCTGGCAGCTGATAAAAATAACTCCAACCCTAGAAATAGAGGAAACAAACTAATTCTCTTAAAACAAAAAAGAGTAGCCTGTGAAAGGCTACTCTAACATGCGTTTTTTTAAATTTTTTTTATCGCAAGACAATTATTTAATCTTGTCTTTCAATTGTTCTGCCCATTCTCCAACTACAGGGAGCATGAATTTCTCACCTTGATAAGCTTTAACCATCAGCACAATCCATAAGATCAGGCTTAATGGCCATAAAATCAATCCGAGCAATTGACCCAATAAGGGAATAAACGTAATCACGGTGATACCGCCAAAAATAATCAAGCTTTGAGCAGCGTGAAAACGAACAAACTGATCCTCTTTTTCGATCAGCAAAAAGATCAAGCCGGTGATCCATCCGAAAACATAAGCTAACAATGCCTTGGAGTTGCCCTCTGATTTAGTTGATGTGGGTTTGGGGGTTGGATTATTTTGTTCCATATTATTATATATTACCGATTTTTCAGTCTAAATGTCAATGAGTAAAACCCTTAAGATTGATCATTTAACTGATCTGTAATTAATATTATTCCACGATCTCTATAAATAGATAATTAATAATTTTTGTCAACACTGCAGTGAGTGCAGAAACCAACCAAAACCAATTACTTAATAACAGTCTATTACTGGCTGGAACAAAGCAGTCATTGTTCCTTAGCAAATAGTAGGCTCCAATGGCTAAAGCAGTCGTACCCACAGCCAGGAAATACTTCAGTGGAGAACTATCTGACCTGAGTTTAATTTCAATCACGAGCAAAATTATCAACTGACCAGCTAGAACAATTGGAGCTAAATTCGTCAGCCAAAAACCACAGTCTGTAGTCACACCCAGCACCTCTCCTTCTACCTCATCTGCAAGCTCTTGCTCCTCTTCTAACAGTAACTCCTCATCAATATCAGTTTCCTCACCCAACACCTCTCCAACCTCTGCGAAACCGACAGCCGGGCCAACAGCCGCGACACCAATAATCTCACCAGTATTAACTTCATTAGAGTTTGGACTTTGATTATCAACATGGTCAACTGCTCTAACTACAAAGTAGTAAGTGCCAGTTGCCAATCCTTCAACAGTAAAGCTAGTAACATTGCCAACTCTAGCTGCGTAAATGTGATTGCCCGACTCTAGACCGTAAAAAATAATGTAACCGACTGCATCCTCAGACTCTGTCCAAGAAAGAGAAGCTGTGCCTTCGCCCGTACTATCTAGCGTAAGCACCGGGGCTGATGGGGCAGTGCGGTCAACAACCAAGTCTGTACTAGCTTGTTTATAGTGATCGGCATGATCATAAGCTCTGACCGTGACTTTGTAAGTGCCTTCTTTGAGATCACTAATAGTGGTTGAAGTAGTTTCAGCGTTAACGGTTTTAGAATGCGTATCATCGCCGTCTCTTAGCTCCCAGGTGATCCGGTAACGATTAATACCGATATTATCTTTGGCATGATCCCAGCTGATAGTAGAAGTAGATCCACTGGTGGGATTGGGATCAGCTTTGACGTTGAGCGGACCTTCGGTGAGATTAGTTTGATCCCAGCGGACATTTTTCACACCAGTCTCACTTAGAGTATTGCCAGCTAAATCACTAGCGCGATAATACAATATACTGTGACCCTCTTTAGGAGGTTGAGTGGAGACCTCTGCTAAATTAGTGCCTTTTGCCTCAATAGTTGTCCAGCCTAAGTCGCTTTTGCTGTTCCACTGGTACTGCAAGTGTTTTAAACCACTGTTTGAAGGGTCGGTAGCTGTTAAATTGAGAGTTGGGCGAGTGACATACCAACTACCTGAGCCGTCTGCCTGTTCCGGGTCGATAGTAAGATCGACTTCCGGGATGGTCTTGTCGAGGATGATAACTAGCTGATCAGTTTCCTCAACATTACCCGCCCTATCAACCGCTTGAGATTGGATTATGTAAGTAGCTTCACTTAAATCATTTACCTCATAATCCCAATTGGCAAAATCATCATCAGAACTTGCTAAAACATAAGTTTCACTAAATTGCCAATCAGCATCATTCCAATAATCTGTTCCTTCATCTAGATTTCGAGCAATGATTAAACGAACCTCTGAAACTCCAGAAGCAGTAGGGTAATCGCTAGAAGTCTCTTCCCAAGCTATACCTGCTAACGAGCCATCCCATTCATTAGTAATGAAAACTTCTTGATCAGAAGGTTCCTGTATCTCACTATGAGGAGGCAACATATCCAAAATTAAATCACCGCATTCCGCTGCCACACTTTCATTTCCTGCTTTATCAAATGCTGATAAAAAGTAACGATAGTATTCCCTGCCCGGACTCATATTTCCATTTTTATAAGTGCTATTAATTCCCATTTTTTGGTGATGCATTCTACCCAGAACTCCAAACCAATAGCCGTCAAGATCATCTTCTTGATTGGCTTCCCAGTGAATCCGAATTTGTGGGGTATTAGTATATCCAACATTTTCTATCTCTCCATTAACTGAACAATTCAGGACAGTATCTCCTGTATCACGGCGAGTTATATGTGTCATAATTGGAGTAGATGGTGCTGATTTATCCACTATAAAATAAATTCCATGATAATCACCATATGGATTATTCACTCCACCCGTTTCTCTTTGATAAACCATATGCCCAATCCGGTATAAGCCTTCTTCTAGTTCCGGACACCCTGAAAAATCTTTCTCCTCTAAAGTGCCACTTAATTCACCATCCCATTCATCATAAATGCCTGAGCACATGCTTTGTTGATAATCCCAAGGACTATTGGGGTTATCGTTCATCTTGAAAACATAAAATCTTACTTTATCTAATCCAGCGGGTGAATCCTCCCCTGAATAATTAGAGTCAATTAACTCTGCGCTAAAAGTGAAATCACCTAGTGTTTGAGCGTATACGACTTCATCTGGATCGTATTGTCCGGTACAGCTGTTAAAACTATTTTCTAACAATTCTCCATTTATATAATATGAGAACTCTTGCTCTGAACAGCGAGGCATGCGGTTATCAATTGTTAAGGTAGTGTCTACACTGCTTGAATTGTCTGCTAAATCTGTGGCTGTAACAATGACTAAATATGTCTTATCTCCCAGAGATTCTCCTATGTCTAATGTCCAGCTTCCGTCCTCATTATTAGTAGCCATATATTCTGTACTGTCTAACTCAACCACAACTACAGCCTCTGGATCATCGATCGTCCCAGTTAGCGTGGGTGTTATATTGCGGGTAATTAAGTCTTGCTGGTCAATTGTGACGACTGGGGCAGTTCTATCCAATTCAAATAAAACATAAGCTTTTCTATAGTTCCATGACATATCCCATGATTCTAAGACCATAGAGTAAATTCCTTCAGGATAATTACCCAAATCAAAATCGGTACAAGAAATCTCGTTCCAATTAGGATTTTCAATATCTGCCGTTTGTAAAGTAGAACATAAAACTCTGTTATTGTTTTCATCTCTTAAAATATTTCCATCTTCATCTCCCAAACCTAAGAATATTCTTCTAAGGTTTTCATCTTTAGCTCTACCATTGAATGAAATATAGTCATTAGTGTAGGTGAATTCAGTGGGGCTTAATATTTCAACTTCCGGTCTAGTATTATCAACATAAATGTATATTCTGTGGGAACTTGTATTACCCGCTTTATCTCTGCCATCAAGTCTTATATTGTATCTACCATCACCGTACTGACTTGTGGTCGAATCCCAAGTATATAGCAGCTCATTTGTAAAATCTGTTGCAGATGTTACCCATCCAGAGTTATATACAGCTAAAGGATCATTTCCGTGCATGTATCTCACTCTTAGTCTGTAATCTTGCAAGTTTTCTTCAATTATCGTACCTTTAAAATCTATTGTTCTCCTATAATATTCTCCATCCTCTACAGATGTGATTTCGACAATAGGAGGAGTCTTGTCATATGTAATTCCACAAACATCACTCCAATCAGAAGCAGGCTCGTTTACATCTAGCTTCCCATTGGCATTAACATCGTAGAATGCAAGAACCCTTGAGTAATGAATTACTTCACCATAACCAAAAGACCTGTAGTCTGTGTAGGGACTGGTGTAGTATTCAACGTTTGGAGACCAGTTAATGCCATCTCTTGAATATTGCCGCTGATATTTTATATTTGGATTACCTCCTGCTACATCTTCCCAGTGCACTGAAACATTATTAACATTAGTAAAGCCTCCTTCACAAGCATATTGTGTTGGTCTTGCGTCGATGGGGGATCCGTCATTGACGTTATACCCAATCTGTTCTGGGATATTTGGCTGAAAAGGCTCTTCCTCAACAAAATCAAAATACCCAGTCTCATCTGAGGTAAACTTAATTGTAACGCCGTCAATTATGTGATCCTGAGGATCAGTTGGGTTACTTGATCCAGATACAATGACGATACCTCCTATAGCGTATAGATATCTTGGAAGAAAACATAAAATCGAATCACCCAATGAACAATCTAGGTGATTGTCAATAACCCAATTACCATAATTATTCAAAAGATCAGAGAAAGAGATGTCCGTTGTTACTCCAGCTCTGCGGATGGATAAATTAGAAGAATCAGTTTCGATATTCAGTAAATGAAAAATCCATTCATTAGACTCTGTCGGAGGATTGAAAACGATTGTGGCAGTTTCTGTTGAAAATGGTCTTCTAATAAAAATATTTAAGTACGAATCAACACCAGTAAAAGAAAACTGATTCCACGAAATGTGATCTATGGTATTTAAAGTCTTCCCAAATTTATAATAACCTAAAAACGCTCTATTATAGCCGGGTCCGCCATCTCTCATCATCCTAACACTGTGAAGACCAACTAGATTAGGCACATCTGGTATTGCACCAACATCAACTAACTCTATAGAGGCATTACCAAAGCTGGTCATCCTCCAACCTTGTTGAAAATAATATTGTAAAGAATTATTGGATAAAATATCCTCCGGCACCACCACAAACACCGTCAAGTGCTCCACGCCCTTTACTCTCACCACTCCCTCATCTTCATCCCCATCTCGCTCAGTCTCAACCTTACTTACCTTGCTTTCATCGGCCAAATCCTCTTCGCTGTCTGCGTAAATCACCTCCACCTCATCACCTTCCACACCTTCAGGCTTGGGCAAACTCAAGTCAAACTCAAACTCACCATTTTCCATATCAGTAGTGATATCAAACGCTACGTCAGTCCCATATCTTTCAGCCAGCTCGTCACTCAGCTCAATCTGTCCGATAGCAAGTGGTGAGCTTTCTTCAGGCAGTTGGGTGAAGGTGATCTGCACCTTGTCATTTAATGGAAAAGTATAAGTTTGAAAAGCTACTACATTTTGAAACGTTACCGCCCGCATAGCCGCTTCATCTATTTGCCATGTTAACCATTGCCTATCATTTGTTGACAAACCCAGCTGATCAATGTTTGTAAATCTTTCAGTGGTAATTTGATTATCAGTTCTTACCAACCAATATTTTCTACTCCAACCATTGGGATCAGAAACCTGGAACACCATTCTGTCCCAGCTGTGTCCAGTAAAATGCTCTCCCGATTGAGTGCCTAAAAACAACACGTTTTGCTGACTGGCCGTTAGCTCGCCGGTGATTTTTTGGACTAAGCCCTGGTGTAAATAGTAAAGACGATACTCTAATTCATCAGCCGAATGGTTGTGAACAGATAGTGCGCTGTCAGCTTCGTGGGCAAAACTCAGTACAGCTTGCGGTGATTGTTGTTCTTGATTTTGTTGGGCTGAGGCTGACTGGATTAAAAAGGAGAGTGGGGCAAAGGCTGAAAAAAATATTTGGGCAAATAATAAAAGGCAAGCTATGTTTCTTTTAACTTTTTTTCTCATAAATTTTTTTTTAGTTGATTTTTGGGATAAAAGTGGGTATTTTCGCAAAAAATTGCGTTTAATGAATAATATAAATTACTATATCAATGACTATAGAGTTGTACAATAGGAAAAGGCTGTGCAATAGGAGTTTGGCTTTAAGGAAAATGGTTTAAAGGACTTTTAATTGAATCTATTCAACTTTCTCTCTAAAAAACTCAATTGTATCTTTTAACCCTTCTTTAAACTTTACTTTAGGCTTCCAGCCCAGCAGCTGTTGGGCTTTTTTAATATCCGGCTTTCTTCTGGTGGGATCATCTTTGGGCAAAGCTTTATATTCAACATCTTGCTTTTTATCAAATTTCTGACCCAAAGCTTCTTTAATCACTTGTGCTGTTTTCATAACAGTAAACTCAACTGGATTACCCAAATTTACAGTTTCACCTTTCAAACCTTCCTTGCTCATCATTAGCAAAATGCCCTTTACTAAATCTGTAACATAACAATATGAGCGGGTTTGGTTACCCTTCCCATAAACTTCAAATTTTTTACTTTGCAAAGCAAACTTTATAAAGTTGGGGATGACTCGACCGTCATCAATATCCATGCGCGGGCCATAGGTGTTAAAAATTCTGATAATTCTAACATCCATATTAAAATCCCGTTCATACACACCACACACAGTTTCGCCCATACGCTTTGATTCATCATAGCAAGAGCGGACACCATTAGGATTAACATTACCCCAATAACTCTCTTTTTGCGGATGCTCTAGCGGATCACCATAAACCTCACTAGTACTGGCAAACAAAAATTTAGCTTTAGGTTGAGTTTCAAATAAAAAATCCAGCAGCTGGTGAGTGGCCCAACTATTAACCAAGTAGGTTTCACGCGGATATTGCTGGTATTTAATGGGACTGGCAGGAGATGCTAAATGAAAAACTAGATCAATTTTCAGCCCAGGGGCTAAATAAGTTTCAGGGGGTTGATTAACATCAGCCTCAATTAGGGTAAAGTTCTCTTCAAGCCCTCCCACTACTTTAACCATAGCTTTTATATTGTCATCACTTCCTGTTAAAAAATTGTCAACTCCAATGACGTTTGCTTCTAATTTCAGTAACTCTTGACATAAATGAGAACCAATAAAACCCGCAGCTCCGGTAACCAATACTGTTTTATTTTGAAAATAGTTTTTAGACATAGTTTTTATTTTAACAAATATTTCTGACTTATAGTTTCCAAATTCACCAGACCTTTGTACAATACGATTTGCTTATGAAAAAGTTTGTTAAAAAACATGCCTGGATTTTGACGATAGTATTATTGGCTTTGGGCTTGCGAATTCCATTGTTATCAGGGTCTTTTTGGCTGGATGAAGCAGCTCAGGCGATTGAAAGCGCTCGACCTTTTTCCCAGCAGTTTGATATTATTCCAGATTTCCAGCCTCCACTAATGCATTTAATTACTCATTTTGCCATGCTTGTTTCTCATCAAGAATGGTGGATTAGATTAATTTCTGCAGTTATTCCTGGATTGATTGGCATTGTCGCAGCTTATTTAATCGGTAAAAAACTGTTTAATAAAGCTGCCGGGATATTAACTGAGTTGCTGTTGGCCACTTCCTCATTCCATATTTTTTATTCTCAGGAATTACGGCCTTATAGTTTAGCAGCCATGTGGGGAATCTTGTCATGGTTGGCTTTAATTAACCTGTGGCTCAAAAGGGAAGAAGAAGGCACTGCTGCTAACAGTAATTTAATCAAAACCTGGCTGCCATATGCTGTTATTACAATTTTTGGGCTTTATAGTAGTTACACCTATCCCTTTGTGTTGCTGTCACAACTAATAATGACTGTTTTTTTATATAAAGACTCTTTAAAAAATCATTTAATAACTGCTGGAGTTGCTGCTGTTTTTTTCTTGCCTTGGCTGCCAACATTTTTCAAACAGCTGCAAGCAGGTCAAGCTCTGCGCACAGCTATGCCAGGATGGGATCAAGTAGTTAGCTTACCCCAATTAGAGGCATTGCCTTTAGTTGTCGGAAAGTTAGTTTTTGGAGTTATTAGATTGGAGATCTCTGCTATTTTTATTGCTATCAGCCTGTTTTTACCTCTTCTTTCAATCTTTTTAGTTTTTAAGCTCGCCCAAGCACACCAAACAACACTCAAGAATGCTTTTTCAAAAGAGAATAAAAAGTTTTTTATACCTGTCCTGGCTGCTGTTTTGCCATTGCTTCTCACCTGGATTATCTCTTTCTGGGTGCCAGTAGTTAGACCCAAGCGCTTACTTTTTATACAACCTTTTATTTATTTATTTGTAGCTGACTTAGTGACTTCACATTGGCAAATCGGAAAGAGGTTTGGTCAATTTCTAGCAATTTTACTGTTCACTGCTTTTTTATCAATTAACATCTACAGCACTAGCCAATATTATTTGCAACCAAACCTGCAAAGAGAAAACTGGCGCTCTGTGCGCCAATTAGTCAGAACCAGGTTCCCCGAAAGGGAAACAGTCATTATTTTTGGATTTTCAGAGCCCTTTGCTCCCTGGATTTGGTATGACAATAATCGATTTCCTACCCTAACCACTGGCAGAGTCCATGATCAAGAAATTTCTCAAGTAGAGGAGTTAATCAAGCCTGTATTTGATTATCAATATGTGCTGGTTTTTGACTATCTGCGGGATTTAACTGATCCCCAAGACCATATTCCCACTGCCATAGAAAATTTTGGTTATGAACTTCACGAGTTAATTGATCAGGTTAATATTGGTTTTATTCGTGTTTATATCAAAAGCCGGGAACCTATTACCGGTTAACCGCCTAACCACAGCAGATAATTCTCAGCTAAAATGATAATATAATCTTATGAATATCGGCCTTGATATCACTGCCTTAATTTATCAGCGGGGTGTGTCGCGTTACACAGCCAATTTAGCCAGAGCCATAATCTCTTACACCAATCACCAACTATTTTTATATGGCAGTTCTTTTCGCAGTAAATGGCTGCTAACTAAAAGTGCCCAAGAGTTAATTTCCAATAACACTTCTCATGATTATAAAATTCAAATATTACCACCCAGCTTTAACCAAATTTTGTGGAAGGTTGGTTTAAATCCTATTGGCAAACACTTTCCCGACCTAGACGTTTTTCATAGCTGGGATTGGATGCAGCCTCCTGACAAAAACCTACCATTGGTCTCTACCATCCATGATCTATCCATTCTAAAATATCCAGATACCGCTCACCCTAAAATCGTCAAAGCTCACAAACGATGCTGGCAACAGCTGAAAGATCGAAAGGCTCATATTATCGCTGTCAGTCAAGCTACCAAAAAAGACGTGGTCAAGCTGTTGGGCTTTCCTAACTGGAGAGTGCATGTAGTGCCAGAAGCCTTGCCCACTGAAATTGTTGATATCGGCAATCAGCTTGAAGAGATTGAGGTTGATTTGGTGATTGACAAATTTCAGCTGCACAAACCTTTTATTTTGTTTGTAGGTGTACAGGAGCCCAGAAAAAATCTTGAAAGACTTATTAAAGCTTGGCAGCCATTCTCCAAACAAGTTGAGTTATTAGTGGTTGGCGATCAGGGTTGGGGTGATAATAAATATGCCAAAATTCCTCATCTTAGATTTTTAGGCAGAGTAACTGATAAAGAGCTGTGCGTACTTTATACAGAGGCAGAAATATTTGCTTATCCATCTTTATATGAAGGCTTTGGTTTGCCTATTTTAGAGGCTTTTCATCATGGAACACCAGTTATTACCTCTGATTTATCAGCCATGATTGAAGTTGCCGGCAATGCTGCTGAGTTTGTTGATCCCAAAAATACGGCCAGTATTGGCAAGGCAATAGAAAAAATTTTAAATGAAGACGAAGCAGAACAAAAAAAGCGATTACAGCGTATGGTCATTCGCAAACAAATGTTTGATTGGCAAAAAGTAGCTGGGCAAACAATAAAAGTTTATCAAAAAGCCATAGAGGATTTTAATAATCAAGACTCTTAATTTAAAATTATGATTCATTTAGCCATTGATGCCAACGAAGCCAATATTGCCAATAGGGTAGGAAGCAATGTATATGCCTTTCATGTTATCAGCAAATTAGCCTCGTTAATTAAACAAGATCAAAATGTTAAAGCAACAGTTTTACTATCTCAATCTCAACTCTCAGATTTGCCAAAAGAAGATGAATCTTGGCAATATAAAGTAGTTAAACCTAGTAAATTCTGGACACAGTTAGCCCTGCCTTTATATTTATATCAACAGCAAAATAAATTTGATTTACTTTTTACTCCTGGGCATTATGCTCCCCGATACTGTCCTATTCCTTACGTTTCCAGCGTAATGGATTTAGGGTTTTTGCATTATCCAGAACAATTCAAGGCCAATGATTTACTGCAGCTTAAGAAGTGGACAGCATATAGTGTGAAAAGTGCACAAAAAATAGTAACTATCAGTCAATTTTCTCAACAAGAAATTATTAATTTGTATAATAAACCAAAAGCAGACATTTTAGTGGCCTATCCCAGTGTTAGTTTACCTGAAAATGAAGCTACTAAAGCAGAAGTCGAAAAGTTTTTAAAAGATTTCGCCTTAACAGAGCCATATTTTTTATTTGTCGGCACGCTGCAGCCAAGAAAAAATTTAACAAATCTCATCAAAGCTTATGAAATCTTTTGTCATGAAAATAAAGTTAAGAAGGAGACGCAATCCTTGCCCAAACTGGTTATCGCCGGAAAAATTGGTTGGTTAGCAGATTCTATTCTAGAAAAATATAAATCTTCTCCAGAAAAAAACAGAATTATTTTAACTGATTTTGTTGCAGATAAATTTAAGCCAGCCCTCTATAAACACGCTTTAGCCACCATCTTAGTTGGTTTGTACGAAGGATTTGGGATTCCAGCCCTAGAGTCCATGTATTTTGACACCTTGCCAATTGTAAGCAACACCACTAGTTTGCCTGAAGTTGTTGGTGAGGCTGGTCTGCTGGTTAATCCACATCAAACTGAGGTAATTGCCCAAGGATTACAGAAGGCTTGGAAAATGACTGCTGCTGAAAGAAAAAACTATCAACAGAAAATGGCATTGCAGCAAAAAAAATTCTCTTGGTCTGTAAGTGCACAAAAAATCTACCAACTACTGCTATCTGTAGCCAGTCAAGATGAATAGCAAAAACTATCACCAAAAAACTGAGATTATTTTGGGAATCGACCCTGGCTATGATCGGTTAGGCTGGGCAATTGCCATTCATTCAAACAATAAATACAGCCAGGTAAAGTTTGGCTGTATCCAAACTAATCGTCAACAAACAATCATTAAACGTTATCAGCAAATTGAAACTGACCTGCAGCAATTAATTGATCAGCACCAACCCACACAAGCTGCAGTTGAAACCCTGTTTTTTGCCAACAATGTCACTACTGCTATGAAGGTCGCTGAAACCAGAGGGATAATTCTAGCATTATTAATGAGAAATAAGCTTGAAATCGATCAATACAATCCAATGCAAATTAAAGAAGCAGTTACAGGTAACGGACAAGCTGATAAAAAGGCAGTTGAAAAAATGGTCAAAATGGAGTTCAAACTAATCGAGAGTCAGGAAAATGTTTTAGACGACGCAATTGACGCCTTGGCTGTGATTTTTACCCACTGCCTTTTGAAAAAAAATATGAAATACTATGCATAACTTTAGTTAATACTCTAATCATAATTGAATATGATAGCCTTTTTGCAAGGAACACCTCAAATTTTAGAAGACAGCGTCATTGTTCATGTTAATGGGGTTGGTTACAAAGTAGAGGTGGGCCAGAGAACCCTGACCTCACTTAATAAGAATGAAGTAAAGCTATTTATCCATACGTATGTCCGTGAAGATCGTATGGAGCTATTTGGCTTTACCCAAACACAACAACTCAAACTTTTCCAGCTCATGATTGACATCTCCGGGGTTGGCCCCAAAACCGCATTGGAAATCGTTGACAGAAACCCAGAACAGATTATAGAAGCTGTACAAAATGCTCAGGTAAACTTTTTTAAATCAATCCCCAGAATAGGTAAAAAAACAGCGCAAAAAATTATTTTAGAACTTAAACCCAAGCTAGGCAGCTTAAAAGAATTAAGTTTAGGCCCCAGATCTGCTCTGGAACAAGATGTTTATGAAGCTTTGTCTGCCCTAGGCTATGAAGAAACAGATATCAGTCAGGCTTTATCAGACCTAGATTTGGGCAAATTAACTGTTGAAGATGCTGTCAAAAAGGTACTCCAAAACTTATAATCTTTAAAAAAATTATCAATTTTTAGATAAAAGTTGTTTTTTTGATATATTTTAATATAATTTAGTATATTAATTTATATTTATAGCTAGATAGATAAAAATTTTAAATAAAAAATGTCAAAAGGAGCTGAAATTTTTCCTAAAGCACAACAAGGCGAAGGCTCAAAACAAAACTTGATAGAACAAGCTCAGCAAATTCAAGAAAATGTCGATGGCTTAATCGATAGAATCAATACAATCAAATCAGTTATTCGCTCTCATGAGTCCTTATTGCAACAACAAAACCAACTAAGCTATATAGAAATTCAAGTTCTTCTTATATATGGAGATATGGTGCTAGGGTTCCTAGAAATACTCAGAAAAAATATTAAAAACAATTCTTTTAATGGTGAAAGAATGATTAGTGCCCAACTTCATGTTTTGAAGGATTGGGAAAATGATTTAACAGAAAAAACTCTTGACTGGTTGTGTGAGATGGAATCAAAATTAATAAAACTAAATATTGATATAAGACAGCAAGAAGAATAAATTTTTAAAGTTAAAATACATTATTAAAATTAAACTATTTTCCACAAACAATGACAAATACTCCTGAAAGCAGATTTGTTTTATTAGATTCAACCTTGCCAGAACGTCCCGATCAAGTTAACGCAGTAGAAGCCCTAGATCGGGGAGATCTATTTGAAATCCCTCTAAGTCTATGCCAAGCTGCAGGTTTTTTGGGTGAACTGAAAATTCGAGTAAGCAAAGATATTTTTTTACGGCTCACTAAAACTGAAACAACTGTTTCAACTGCTCAATTAAATGAGAAGTCATTGTCTGATCTTACAAAATTTTTAAAAAAACTAAACTTGACCATAAAAGAAAATGAAGGCGCTTCAACCATTACTTTTGATTATCTTTTTGATTCGCAAAAATGTGTCTGCACTGCATCTATTGACTCTAGTCATGATTTAGCCATTCATGTTGAAATAAAAGAAGATCAACAAGAATAATTTTTTAACTTGCCTCAGTCATTGATTTTCATTTTTTTAGCTACTTTACCTATGCTATGATATTTTTAGCAAAGTAAACTTAATGCTATGGCAGATAAAATTAACAACCATTTTGACGAAGAAGTTTTAATAAATTCTTTGCGCGCTTCAACCTGGAAAGAGTTCTATGGTCAAGAAGTAATAAAAAAATCCCTGCGTATTGCAATTAAAGCAGCTAAAGAGAGACAAGAGCCGCTTGATCACATTCTACTCTACGGACCTCCTGGCCTGGGCAAAACCACCTTAGCACACCTTGTAGCCAAAGAACTAAATGTTGATATTAAAATTACATCTGGAACTGCCCTGGCTAAAACCGGCGACCTGGCTGCTATTTTAACCAACCTCAAAGACGGTGATGTCTTGTTTATTGACGAAATTCATCGCTTACCCAAAGCAGTGGAAGAAACCCTATATCCTGTTATGGAAGATTATGCGCTTGATATAGTTATCGGTAAAGGCCCTTCGGCGAGAACAGTTCGCCTTGATTTACCCAAATTTACTTTAGTTGGAGCCACTACTAGATTTGGTTTACTAGCTGGCCCATTTCGAGATCGATTTGGCTTGATCCACCGTCTTAACTTTTATCAACCCGAAGAATTAACTCATATCTTGTCTAAAGGAGCCACCAAGCTTGGTGTAAAACTAAAACAAGACACAGCCCTTACCATAGCATCTCGATCACGCGGTACGCCTCGTATTGCCCTAAAACTCCTTAAGAGAGTCAGAGATTTTGCTCAGGTTAAGGATAAGCCAATTAACAACGAGGTTGTTGCTTCAGCTCTTAGTATGTTAACTATTGACCACCTTGGTTTAGATCAAAACGAACGCTCCTTTCTGGGTAAAATTATTCAAAAACATAATGGCGGACCCATTGGTTTAAAAACTATATCTGCCACTATTCATGAAGACCCCGGGACAATTGAAGAAGTGATCGAGCCGTACCTGTTAGAAATTGGCTTTATTAATCGTACTCCTCAAGGAAGAGTGATTACTTCCAAGGCCTATAAACACCTAGATATCAAGTATAATAAACAGTAGCATTCATTATCTAACAGCTATTCATAAATTATGCCAAACCAAACTAAAAAAAGATCATTGCTTTCAAAAATAAAAAGCAGACTCGCTGCCTATAAGCTTGAATTTTGCACCGGCACTTTGTGGTGGTGTGTGGGCTATATGCCTTTTCATACCTGTAGAAAATTTTTTTATCGATTGTCAGGCATTAAAATTGGTCCAAAATCAACCATTCACATGATGGCTAGAATTTATGACCCTCGAAACATTGTCATTGGAGAAGGGACACTTATTGGAGAAAGGGTCACCCTTGATGGCCGCAAACAGCTGCCAATTTCCAATGGTGGCTTACAAATAGGTAACCATGTTGATATTGCTTCAGAGGTAATGATCTGGACAAGTCAGCATAACATAGATGATCCCAACATGGCGACCATTGAAGAAAAAGTGATCATAGAAGATTATGTTTTTATTGGTCCCAGAGCTATTATTCTGCCTGGAGTAACTGTTGGCAGAGGTGCAGTGATTGCAGCAGGCGCTGTTGTCACTAAAGATGTGCCTGAAATGGCTGTGGTAGCTGGAGTGCCAGCCAAACAAATCCGCCAACGCAACCTTAACTCTCTTGACTATAAGCTTGGGAGACCTAGGCTTTTTCAATAACTTAATACCATTATTAAAGTTTAATAGTTTTAATTTATGTTTTCATCAGAGCCTTCACTCACCCTTAGTATTATTATCGTTTCATACAACACAGCAGCGCTCACGGTTCAGGCTATTAACTCTGTTATTCAGGACATTAAGGATACCAAAGCTCTGGAGGGTCAAGTTGAATTAATCGTCATTGACAATCACTCTTCAGATGAAACCGTTACTCAACTAAAGAAAATTCAGCAAAAAAACAAATTCTTAACAATAATTACAAATAAAAAAAACCTTGGTTTTGCTGGAGCTAACAATATTGGCATTAAAAAGACCCGGGGAAAGTATATTCTACTGCTTAACTCTGATACAACAGTTAAGCCTGGCACTCTAATTCAATTAGTCCATACTTTTGAAGAAAATCCTGTGGATGAGTCAACAGCTTCTCTTACTTCCAGAAAAGGAAAGCTTGATAAATTGGGTATTCTAGCCACCGTTCTTTTAAATGAAGATGGAACAATTCAGCCTCAAGGTGGATCCCTGCCTTCACTTTTCACACTCTTTGCCCAGATGTTTTCTTTGGACGACTTGCCCTTAATAGGCAGGTTTTTCCCCACAATTCAAGAAACAGGCAAAGCTGCTCGTCTTGAAAAGTATCTTTTATTTTCAACTAAAAAAACACCTATTCAGCAAGGTTGGGTGGCAGGAACAGCCATGTGTATTAAGCGTTCAGTGATTGAAGACATCGGCCTGCTGGATGCCAATATTTTTATGTATGGAGAAGATATAGAATTTTGCATCAGGGCTAAAAAACATCATTGGGATATTGCCATAGACCCATTAGCAAAAGTGATTCATCTGGGCAGTGCTAGTAGCTCCAGTGAAAATGCTATTTTGGGAGAGTTTAAAGCCTACTTGTACATTTGGGCTAAGCACAAACCTCACTGGCAGATGTTTTTTGCCAAGATGATTCTTTATTTTGGCGCTCGCCTAAGAATCTTTGTTTTTGGTACAATTTTAAGAGACAAAGCTCGATCTCAGACTTATCAAAAGGCTAAAAATTTGTTAGATTAGCCCTTTACAAGCCGAAATTATGAAAATAAATCTTAAACTAGCACTTTCCTGGATTGACGACCATATTTTGCTCATCTTAAGTGGTTTTTTAATCGTTTTTATTCCACTGTTTCCTAAAATCCCTTTAGCAGAGTTAATTCCTGGCTATATAGTCCGCATGAGAATCGAGGATGTTTTTGTTGCTATTACTGCTGTGGTCTGGATCATTCAAGTGCTAAGAGGTAAAGCTAAATGGAAGTCTCTTATTTTTTGGGTTATCATTGCCTACTTATTGATCGGCTTTTTATCAATATTGTCAGCTATTTTTATCACTCCCAGCATTCCTCTTGAATTACTTCATGTTGGTAAAACTTCTTTGCACTGGCTTAGGTACTTAGAGTATTTTGTACTGTTCCTGATCACTTTTTCAGCTATTAAATCTAAAAAAGATGTCAGAATTTTAGTTAATATCATTGCCTTAACAACCCTTGCTGTAGTTGTTTACGGGTATGGACAGCGCTATCATTACTGGCCTGTTTATTCAACCATGAATCGAGAATTTAGTAAGGGTGTGAGATTGTACCTTACTGAAAATGCTCGAGTTCAGTCCACCTTTGCCGGACATTATGATTTAGCAGCTTATTTAGTGATAACGCTTAATCTCATTCTAGCTTTAGCCTACAAACAATCTAAAAAAACTAAAAAAATTGCAGCCCATACAGTTCACTTCTTAGGTCTTTGGTTATTAATAACCACTGCTTCAAGGGTGTCTTATGTTGCCTATTTTGTTGGAGCACTTGCAGTCATCGCTCTGGTGGCATCTGAAAAAGAAACTTTGGCTAAACGCATAAAGTGGGGTCTAAGCCAATCTTTTCTAATCCTAGCTTTAGTGATCATAATGACTTTTCTTTTCGGAGCAGATATGCAAGAAAGGTTTTTGCATGTTTTTCGTGGCTATCCTCAAGTAGAACAAACCTATACAGCTGTAGGTGATTTTTTCAGTGAAACCACTGAACAATTTTTAATTGCTACCAATCTAAAATCTGACAGGAAAAAAGAAGTCCCTGGTGACTGGATAGCAGTAGAGTTAGACGAAGACTATCAAGATCTAGATGACGTGCTAACCAAAACTGATGAACGGCCTGTTGAAGAAAAACCAGATAGAACTCGCCCTGACGATGTCTATGTTGATGTTCCAGTAACTACTAGAGTTGCCACAGAATCAGCAGATGGAACAACTGAATATATTTATCTAAAAACTGAAAGGACTTGGTCTGAAAATGCTATGAAGTATGGTTTGTCTACCGCAATTAGACTCGACACACTGTGGCCAAACGCTCTAGAGGGTTTTCGACACAATCCTTTACTTGGAAAGGGTTATGCCACCCTCAATAAAGAAACATTTATGCACTTTACTGAGGCTGAAAGTACTGATAACAACTTCTTGAGAACCTTGGGGGAAACCGGTTTGCTGGGATTTATTTCTTTTTATGCCATTATCACACTAGCCATGTACCTTGCTTACAAATTTCACCAAGTAGACCGAACCTATACCTCTGCCATCAGTATTGGTTTTATCGGTGCTTCGATTGGTCTTTTGGTTAATGCACTTTATATAGATGTCTTTGCAGCTTCTAAAGTGGCCTTTACCTACTGGGCAATAACAGGAATTGTAATGGCTCTTTATTATCAAGGAAGAAACAAACAAAAATTACAAAACTTAACGCTTGTCTCTAGATTTCAAAAACTTAAATCAGAAATAAAAACTAAACTTAAAATAGCATCCTAGTTCATTAATTCTGATTGTATACCCCGTCAGCTTGCTGCGAGGAACAAATCAGAATGGGGGTTCTAGCCTAATTAATTAATAAAGTTGCATTGATTTTCTTAAGATTTTGCTCTATTTTCAAGGCGCCAACG
>CAYVBW010000011.1:0-33257 GCA_964449995.1 uncultured Pseudomonadales bacterium
ATGAGTTATTATTGGTTATTAGCTATTTACTGCCCATGTCCAAATTAACTGATTCAACCACCCAACAGTTTAAAATTTACTCGTTGGCTCAATCACACGGCTCAACCTTAATTTTTACAGTTCTACTCTCTTTATCTATTTTTCTGCCTAGTTTTATACATCAACAAGGAATCACTGGGCCTTTAATTAATGCTTTTTTATTACTGGCTGTTGTTTGGTTAGGAAAATCAGCAGCTATTACTTTAGGTTTAATTCCTAGTGTTATTGCTTTAAGTCGTGGATTATTACCAATTACCCTAGCGCCTATAGTGCCGTTTATTATGCTGGCTAACTGTTTATTTGTTTTAGTTTTTAGTAGTTTTTATAAAAAAAGTTTTTCTACTGCTGTAATATTGGCAGCCACATCTAAGTTTTTATTTTTATATACTGTCAGCCAAGTTTTATTAGTCAATTTATTGCCTACAAAGTTTTTAATTCCAGCCTCGCAGATGTTTAGTTGGCCTCAGTTAGCGACTGCGCTGGCTGGTGGTTTGATAGCATGGCTAGTGATAAAAGAATTTTTTAAACCCAGCAGGATTAATTAATTTATTAGCCTTTTTTTATTTAAAATTATGCAAGTCACAATCAGAGTTGATGGCGAGAAAATAGAAACTCAAACTGATAAAAATTTATCAGAGGTTTTACAAGAAAATAATATAAAGCTACCTGATTTGGCTTATCAGTTGCCTAATAGCCAGATTATTCACACTGATTTAGTTGAAGACGTAGTAGATAAAATTGTTAAAAGAGCAACCGATATTACTATCCAAGAAAAAACCAGAGTTAATGTGCATTCAGGATTGGCGCGCCAACACAGGCAGGCTGTCTTCAGAATGATTTATGATGATTGTCAGTTGAATTGTGATCACAATAAAAATAATGACTCACAAATTAATTGTGAAACTTGTTCTCAGATAGAGCAGTATTTAGCTGATGATTTACCAACTCAAGTTAATAAAATTGAGTTCCCCATTCACCGTATGGCACAAGCTGCTGAGATTGATGTTGCTGTTTGCACGGGTTGCAATAACTGCGTTGAAGCCTGCGATAGGGTGGGTATTAATTATTTAAGTTTGGATGGTGAAGGTGAAATAAAATATGCCGTTCCCAGCCAGGATGAAAAGGTTGACTGTATTTATTGTGGACAGTGTACAGTTAACTGTCCGGTTAAATCGGCTCGCGAGCAATCCCAAGTGCAACAAATCGAAAATTATTTAGCTGATAAAGAATTAATTACTGTTGTACAAATGGCTCCCTCTGTGCGCACCAGTATTGGTGAAGAATTCGATGTAGAGGTTGGCACTAATTTGGAAAAGCAAATGTTTACCGCTTTTAGGGAACTTGGGTTCAGTTATGTTTTTGATGTCAACATGGGAGCTGATATCACCACTTTTGTTGAGGCTGCGGAGTTAGTGGGCAGACTTAACAATCAAGGTCAACTACCAATGTTTACTTCTTGTTGCCCTGCTTGGGTTAAATTTATTGAGTTTTATTATCCAGAAATGATTCCTCATTTAACAGAGGCTCGCTCTCCTCAAATTCATTCTGGTGTAGCTTATAAAACTTGGTGGGCACAAAAGAATAATATAGATCCTAAAAAAATTAGAGTAATTTCAGTCATGCCCTGTACTTCAAAACAGTATGAGGCTCGCCAAAAAAGATTGATGGTAGATGACTTATATCCAGTAGATTGCACTTTAACCACCAGAGAGATGGCTTATTTATTAAAGAAAAACAAAATTGATCTGCCCTCGCTCCCTCCCGGAGAGTTAGACGATGTTGGACAGTACAGTGGGGCTGGTGCTATTTATGGAGCTTCTGGCGGAGTGATGGAGTCTGCACTGCGAACAGCTTGCTATATGCTTAGCGGTAAAGATCTACCTAAACTGGAATTTGAACAAGTTAGGGGTATGGCAGGTATTAAAAAAGCTGAGGTTGAAGTTGCTGGTCAAATTTTAAAAGTGGCAGTAGCTGCTACTGCAGTTAATTTTCATAAGCTGGTCAAAGAGGTCAAAGAAAATCCTAAGTCTTACCACTATATAGAGTTTATGGCTTGTCCGGGTGGCTGTATCGGTGGAGGTGGTCAGCCCATTCCAGCCAGTGATGAAAAAACTGCCAAAAGGATAGAGAGTTTATATAAGATTGATACGGAAATGAAGATGAGGCAAGCGCACCAAAACCCAGTGGTGAATGAGTTTGTTAACTATGTTCAACAGCAACCTCAGGAGAGACAGAAGCAACTACTATATAGGGAGTTTGAACCGAAGCAAAAAGGTGAATAATTTTTTTCGATTTTTTTAAAAACTTAAGACTAGAGCTGATTATTTTTTTCCAGCCACTCTGATCGTTTTTTATCCCAATACTCTCCTCTTCTACACAATAGTTCATTGGCTTTTTCAGGCTCTGCCATTAGTTGTTCAACTGCTATTTCCAAAAATAATTCATTTTGAGAACCCTTAACTAATAATAAGTCGTTTTCTTTTAGACGAGTTTTCAAAAACTCAACAGCTAAGTCGGCGGTAACAAACCAATGTACCTCAATTTTAGATTTTTCTAAAATCGGCAAAACATATTTTTTCATTGCCGGTCCTACCAAAACTACTAAATCACAAGTTTTTATAATCTGTTCAGCAGCAGTTTCGTGCTCCATTTGCGTTTCTTCGCCTAACTCTCTCATATCTCCTAATAAAGCAATTTTTTTATTTTTCGCCAAAGTATTTAATAGAGCCAACAGATCTTTTAATGCTGCTGCTGAGGAATTGTAAGAACTATCTAAAATATAGGAATTATTAATGCCTTTAATTAAACTGGATCTTCCAGGAGGAAGTTTAAAATTTTCCACTAAAAGATTAGCGGCCTGCTTAGCCTTTATCTCAAAATATTTAGCACAAGCAATGGCAGAGCTAAAAGTATAGGCATAGTTTTCAGGTAGAATAAATTTTTCAAATTTAAGCTGAATCTCTTCACCTGCTATTTCTAAAATAAAATTGGTGCCCTTTAAAGATTGAACTGTTTTTTTTATTTTTATTTCAGCTTGACCTTGCTTTCCAAAACTTATTGTTTTTGCTTTAGTCAAATCTTTGAATTTATAAACGTTTTCATCGTCTGTGTTAAGGATGGCTACTCCATCTTTAGGCAAACCCACAATCATTTTTCCCTTTTCATTTGCAATTAATTTAGAAACCTCCACTCTTCTCTCTTTTGGATCAGTCGTTGTAACCAATTGATCAAAATTAAAACTGTGCATTGGTTGGGCATTTAAAAATACACCAACATCGGGCTTAAATATACTTAATAGATAAGACATGTTTTTAGGGGGGAAAGGGCTATCAATAGCCATTTCTGCAATATAGATTTTATGATTTGGCCAATAGGTAAAAAGTTTGATTGGTGCAAGTAGGATGACTTTGGCCCAGCTTATCCAACTGTAACTATTTAAATCCATTCCTAAAATATTAATAGGCAAGCCACTCTCGCTATTGGCTCTATAACTTACTTTAATTTTGTAAGGCTCTTGTAAGATAGCTGCAATAGCATTACGCGCACTAGTTTTACCAGCGCTACCAGTGATGCCAACAATAGTGGGTTTATTTTTCAGCAACTGAATTCTGGCCAGTATGCGTAAATAGTTTAAAACTAGTAGAGAAAGAGCTTGTTTCATATGTATAACTAATTATTTTAATCAAATTAAAGGAAAATCACTAAACCAATCTTGACTGAGTTTTCGGTTACCAGGTTTGATATTGAGTAAGAAATATGTTACAAATTAAATATTACAGATAATAATGCTGCCCATTTTTGCCGATTTCCAATTTAACTTGAGCTATCTTAATGACGTTAAGCGTCGAGTTGGTTTGCGCCATAAGATTGAGGAAGAGATTAAGTTTAGTCCTTCTTATTTTGTACTTTTGTTTGGTGCAACTGTTGTTGTTACATTGGGTTTATTAATTAACAGCTCTGCAGTAGTCATTGGCGCTATGATTATGGCACCACTTTATTGGCCAATGCTAGGAGTGGCATTGGGAATAGCTCTAGGTGATAGAAAAATTTTGCAACAAGCGCTTAAACTGCTATTAGCTAGCATTATTATGAGTCTAGCTGTTAGTTGGACTACCTCTTACTTGACTCCGCTTAATGAAATGACAAGAGAAATCGCCATTCGTATTAGCCCTACGATTTTAGATTTACTAATTGCTTTAACTTGCAGTGTTATTGGAGTGTTGGCAGTTTATGATCCCAATATTTCCGCTTCAGTTGTTGGGGTAGTTTTGTCATTAGCACTTTTGCCTCCTCTAGCAACTTCAGGCATAGGTTTGTCATTTAAAAATGACCATATATTTAGAGGGGGTTTGCAGTTTTTTGTAGCTAACATGATTGCTGTTATTTTTGTGGGTGTTTTAACTCTTTATTTTTTAAAAATAAGGCCAAATGGCAAAGAAGAAAGTCATCGTTTTGCTTTAGGCTTAGGTAGCTCTATTTTTATTCTAATTTTGTTGGCTATTCCTCTGACAATTTATTTGAATCAAGCCATTGTTAAAAATCAAATAAAAGCTAATTTAAAAGGAGAATTAGAAGCTCAATTAAAAATAATTGAGCCAGACACGCGTGTTGGTCAGATTGAAATTGATTTTTTGTCAGATTTAAATAGTGTCGTAAGCATTGAGGCGCTAGTTTATTTGCCTGAAGGAGTATATTTAACTCAAGCTCAGCAAAACAAGATTGTTAAAGAACTAAATACGCATGTGGCAGGATATGTTGATCTTGAGCTGAGTTTAGTCAATACCCTATTTTTAAGACAAGATACAACAGATTCGTTGTTGAGGGAGATTGAAGATCAAACTCAAACTTTAGCAGAAAAAAAATTAGCAGAACTTATTCCTGGCTCAAGTTTATTAAAAATACAGGTTGAAGACCGCTTAGATCAAGAGGGGCATTATTTTTTAGAGTTAATAGTTTTGATGCCAGAAAATAGGGATAGTTTTTCATTGGAACTTGAACAGTTTAAAAGTGAGTTGCAAGAGGAAATTGACCAATGGTCTTTAAATATAGGGTTTAAATTATTATCAACAGAGTCTGAGTCTTTTTAAGAAGATTGAGACTAAAATAGGAGGTTGTATTTGTGTTTATTTTAGATAAACTCAATAATATGAATTGAATACATAATTAAGATGTATTTACTCTAGAAATATTCTGATTTCTTTTGTACAATAGCTTTTTATCATTAATTTTTATTAAATCTCTAAAAACTATTAAATATAAATAGAATTTAATAAAACAAAAGTAAGCTTATTTACTAATTATTTTTTTCTTTCTTAAAATATGCCTAAAAAACCAAAAAAGACAAATGAATTTTTGTTTCCTGATAAATTAACCAAGATTGTGGCCACAATTGGTCCTGTTTCTGAAACCAAAGAAGTTCTAAGAGAAATGATTTTGTCAGGAATGAATGTGGCTAGATTTAATAGCAAGCATGGTACTCCAGAGTGGCATCATGAACGCATTTTAAGAGTAAAGGAGGTGGCTAAGGAACTTAATACGCCTGTTGGGGTATTGCTTGACTTACAAGGTCCAGAGGTGAGGCTGACACTTCCTGATGAAGTAGCAGATAAAGGTTGTGCCACGGAGGAGGGTGAGATCGTTATTTTTACTGCTGATAAAAAATTAGTAGAAAAAAAAGAAAAGATTATTTTTGTTCCTGAGGTAGTGGTGAGTGCGGTCAAAATTGGTCAACTGGTATTAATTGATGATGGTTTATGTCAACTGCAGGTAACTCAAAAGGACAAAAACTTTTTTAAAGCAGAGGTGATGAACGGCTGTGTGATTAAAAATAGGAAGACTATGAGTTTTCCAGGATTATTGATCGATATGCCGGTTTTAATAGAAAACGATTATGTCCAATTGGATGGTATCAAAGATAATGAGGTTGATTATGTTGCATTGTCTTTTGCTAGAAATAAAAGCGACATTTTAACGTTAAGAAGAGAGTTAGAAAAAAGAAACCTTACTGCTGGTATTGTAGCTAAAATTGAAAATCAGCACGCCTTAGACAATATTGATGAAATTATTGAAGCATCAGATGCTGTTATGGTTGCACGTGGTGATTTGGCAATTGAGGTTCCTTATGAACGGTTAATCCAATATCAAAGAAAAATTATTCAAAAATGCAGAGAACAGGCTAAGCCAGTCATCACAGCCACCCATATGTTGGAAACAATGATTAATAGTCCGTTTCCAACCAGAGCGGAAATTAGTGATGTCGCTCATGCTGTGTATGATTTAACTGATGCTGTTATGCTCTCTGGAGAAACGACTATTGGGAAATATCCAGTAAAAACAGTTCAAGTGCAGGCTAACATAGTAGCTCATAATGAGAACTTTATTGAGGCTGATTATTTGGAATGCATAACAGATAATGGAGTATCTAATCTGGTTAACGCAGTTTCGAGTATTGCTATGGGAGGTTTTTTTGATGTTGATTTTATAGTTTGCTTAACAGAAACTGGCAGAACCGCAGCTTTGCTTTCTAGAAATAGACCCAAGGTACCGGTTCATGTTATCACCAGCACTCAACGAGTATATGACAAACTTACTCTTTATTTTGGATTAATTCCTCATTTAGTTAATTGGCCTGAGGAAGAAAAATTATTAAATGCTGAAGAGGTTTTAAAGAGAGTGGTTAAAAAAGATTGGCTAGTGCCAGGTAAAAAAACTTTAGTTTTACATGGACCAGTGTGGGGAAAACCAGGGCACACCAATACTCTTTCGTTTATTACTCTTAAGTAAAAGCTGTATATCTCAATAATTTTGTGATAAAGTTAATCTTATATAGATAGATATAAATTACCGTTCTATTACTAATACTAATTAGCGAATTTATTTACCTATGACAAAAAAAACAAATCAGGATCAATCTAGAAAAAAATCAGGAGGCTTATTGCCCTTTTTAGGAGGAGCAGTAGCTGGCGCAGCAGCTGTTTTTTTGTCTAAAAAAGAAAATAGAGACAAAGCAAAGGAAACTATGGAGGAGGTAGTTGAGAAAGCCAAGGAGTTAAAAGAAGACGCCGAGGAGGTTAGAGATGAGGTAGCAAGCAAAACAAAACCTGCTCAAAAACAAATTAAAGAGAATATAGATAAAGTTAAAAAAGCTGTTAGCAAAACAAAAACAGACCCAAATTCTAAAGATTAAAGAATATATTTTATTGAAATAAAAACAGCCCTTTTTAGGGGCTGTTTTAGTTTTAATAGATCAAAATTAATCAAAGTTAAAGTTGTGATTTAATTTGCTCGCACCACTGCTCTATTTTCTCTACATTTTCAGAATCGTCAGGAAAACCATCTATTTTTAGTGTTTCTACCAGCAGTTCTCCACCAAGTTTAGTAAAAATTTCTTCTAAAATATTAGCTGATTCGCAAAACTCAGGATAGCTAGTGTCACCTAGTCCAAAAATTGCCAATTTTTTTCCTGATAAATCTATCTTTAAATCTTTAACAAAGTCTCTAAAGTCTGATTGTAGTAAACCATCATCCCAGGTAGAGGCTCCTAAGATTAAAATATCATAAGCGGTTAAGTCTTCAGGGCTGCAACTAGTAATATCTTGTAATTTTGGATTGTATGCTTCCAGTAAGCCTTCAATTTGTTCGGCAACCATTTCTGTATTGCCAGTGGTTGATCCATAAGCAATTAATATATTGGCCATAAATTTCTCCTTTGCTTTGATTAGTTATTTATTAATGGCATTAGTATACAAATTAGTATACAAATTTTTTTTAAATTTGTTGAGGGTAATTTGTGATTAGAATTTTGACACTTTTTGATGCAGATTTTTCTATTGAATTTTTGGGTAATTTTCGTTTTACTTAGATTATGTACCAAATAATACACGAAACAATTAGGATAGCTGGGATTTTTGACAAATTGCAGTTTAAACCAGTTTGGTTTATTTGGAAAAATAAGCGATTTATTATTAAAAAAATTACCTTAGTGTCAAAATTAAAGGAAGGATCTATTGAAAAAATAATTTATTCAGTACAAGTGGGGAGCGATGTTTATCGGCTAGACTATTTTCCCCAAGAAAAAGAGTGGTTTTTAGAGTCAATTTGGATTGATGATTAGTAATTATTTGGTGTTTATGCTTTTAGTTGATATTAATTCTTATTTTGCAACTCTGCTTCAACAAGAAAATCCTAAATTAAGAGGAAAGCCGGTGGTGATAGTTAAGGATTTAGGCAGAACTTGTGTGATAGCTGCGTCTAAAGAAGCAAAAAAGATGGGAGTTAAAACTGGGTGTAATATAGTCCGGGCTCGTCAATTAGCTCCTCAATTAATAGAAATGAAAGCAGAGTTTGATTTATATCTAAGCGCTACTAAAAAATTAAGTAGTTTGTTTTTAAATTTAGCACCCAAAGTTGAGGTTTACTCTTTAGATGAGGCTTTTATTGATGTAAGTGATTGTCGTCAAAATCTTTACCCTGATTTAAAAAAATTAGGTGTTAAAATTCAAAAACTAATTAAGAATAATTTGGGGGAATGGGTCACTGCCAATGTTGGTATTGGTCCCAATCGATTACTAGCTAAAATGGCTGCTGAGATTGCTCCTAAGGAAAGTGTTTTTGAGATTGATCAACATAATAGAGATGCAATTTTAGCAACAGTTGGGTTTGAAGATGTGTGCGGGATAGGTATTCGATTAGCCAGTAAACTAGCTAGGATGAATGTATTTCATCCTTATCAAATTAGATTTTATGCCCTAGAAGATTTAGAGCCTTTTTTTGGACCTTTTTGGTCTAGAGAACTATTAAAGATAGCTTATGGCAAAGAGCCACATCATTTTCGATTATTAAACGACCCTGGCTTTCTTCAACAGAAGATGAAATCTGTGAGTCGTTCTATTACTTTGTGGGATTTAGTTCATGATCAAGATGAGATTAGGTGTGTTTTGTATAATTTGGCTCAAGAAGTTATTTATAAGGTGCGAAGAATGGGTATGTCTGGTAGGCGGATTAGTATTAGTTTATATGGTTCAGATCATCAAACTTGGCGTTATGCTCAAACCTTTCAGTGTTTTATTGATCATAGGCGACAACTATTTGATTTTATTGAGAAGAATTTAAGCCAGCATTGGCAGCAACAATTTGCTCCAATTAAGTTTAAGATTTCACTAAAATTGTTAAAAAGCAACAAAGTCATTACTCCTTCTCTTTTACCTTGTTGGCAAAAACATGAGGCTATTGAAACAGCTATGGATCAAATTACTGATAAATATGGCTTATTTACTATCCGTTCTGGAAGGTTGTTGGATAAAAAGAAATTAATTCAACCTGAGGTGACTGGATTTTTAGGTGATAAAGATTACCAGTTTAATTTTCGTTAATAGTAATAGATTGAATTACAATTGGTTGAGTTGGTCTGTCATTGGCTCCTGTTTCGGTTTGGGCAATTCTATCTACTATATCCATGCCTTCTATAACTTGTCCAAAATGAGTATGTAGTCCATCAAGCCATGGAGTAGCTTGGGCAGTGACAATAAAAAACTGGCTGCCATTGGTGTCGGGTCCAGAATTAGCCATTGCCAGCGAGCCCTTTACTAATGGTTCAGAATTTTTTTCATCTTGGAATTGATAGCCTGGATTACCTGTTCCATCCCCCAAAGGGCAACCGCCCTGAATCATAAAATCCTCAATTATTCGGTGAAATATTAAATCATTATAGAATCCATTTTTGGCAAGATATATAAAGTTATTAACAGTGATAGGAGTTTGTTGGGCAAACAAACGAAGAGTGACAACACCTTCATTGGTAGTCATGGTTGCAGTGTATTCTTTAGCAGGATCAATTATCATTTCAGGGGGTGTCATATTAGTTTTATTTATCATGGGAGCTGTTTCTGTTTGGTTATTAATGTGATTAGGTTCAGACTGTTGTTGCTGAGAAAAAGGGTCATTAATTTGCTCTTCGTTGAAATCTAGTTCGCCAACAAAGTTTTCTTCTAGGGGAACAGGGTCTAATTCTTGATGTGACAAATCAACGTCATCAGTTATGCTGTCGTTATTTTGGTTTAATAAAAGAAAACCTAAGATTAAAAAAATAATAACAGCTAAAATTGCATAGATGGTGGTTGTTTTTGAATTAAGATTAGAGTTTTTATTTTCCATACTAGGACATCTTATTAAGATCTCCAAGATCTGTAAAGTGTAGAAACATAATGATATTGCTTAATGGGTGGGCTAGCCATTATAATGAATTTTTTGTGTCAGCTTTTTGCTGACAATTCTTTAGCTGTTAGGCAATACAAAATAATAGAATAAAAAATTAAAAGAAAGTTACTATGGAAGAACAAATAGTTTCATTTTTAGAAAATCTTTCAACAAGTATTCCCATTCCACTTTTTGCCTTTTTGGGTTCAGTTTTAGAAGAAGTTGTGGCGCCCATCCCCTCACCCTTTGTGCCAATTACTACGGGATCCTTAACTTATGAGCAGCAACTGGGCTTCATGTTTTTGTTTTTTGTAGCTTTCATTGGATCTATTGGGAAAACTCTTTCAACCTTATTTACTTATTGGATATCTGATAAATTTGAAGACTTTTTAACTCATAGCACTATTGGTAGGGTTTTAGGCGTTGATGAGGCAGAGGTAGAGAAATATGGACGTTATTTAAATGGCACTAGAAGGGACAGCATCATTATGTTGCTGCTTAGAACTTTACCATTTATTCCAACCTTGCCAGTATCAGTGATAGCTGGATTGATTAAATTAAATATTTGGACCTATACTTGGACAACCTTTGTTGGTGTTTATTTGAGATACATGTTTTTTTCAGTATTAGCTTATGAGGGGTTGAGGAAATACAGTGGTTTGTTGGAAATTTTGGATACAACTGGATCATTAGTTAAAGTACTAATTATCACAACTTTTGCAGGATGGCTGTTTTTCTTTTTACGTAAAAGATGGGATAGAATTGTTGATTTTGTTTTAAGAAGAAAACATGTTGATGAAATTGTCAAAACTTCGGTTGAGGAAACAAATCAACAAGAACAAAAATAGCAAGAAAATAATTTTTTTTTGCTCTTACTAGCAATTGCTTTAATTGTTAATTAGGGATTCAAGCTCATTCAGATTTTTTTCTACTGTTTGTAAGCCGGAGATGAAAAAATCTGGCTGAGTAATATCAATATTTATATTTTTAAATAAGTCTGCAGGCTTAGCTTTTCCGCCAGAATTTAAGAGTGTTTTTACTAATTTAATATTTTTAGGATTATTTTTAACCTGCTGCACTAAAGCTTTGCTGATGAGATGTCCAAAGGCATAAGTGTAGGTGTAAAAAAAGTATCTTAAGTGCGGCCATAAAATAAAAAATAAGCCGTCTTGATCTGTGAGTTTAAAGCTAGAACCAAGATAGGATTGCATATGTTTGTTAAGAATGGCTCCGATTTGACTTACCTCTAGATAACCTTGTTTCTTAATCTCATTGTGAAGTTCTAATTCAAAGTTAAAAAAAGCAGCTTGACGAAAAATAGTGTTGACATCTTCTTGTATTTTATTGTGTAGAGCAACAACCTTTTCTTTTTTTGAAAAATTTTCGATCAGTTTTTCAAAAACAAACTGTTCAAAAAAGGTGCTGGCAGTTTCGGCTGTACTGGGTGAATAGTGTTGATAGAAGACTGGTTGAGTTTTACTAAGTTCGCTATGAATAGCGTGCCCCATTTCATGAGCAAGGGTGGTCACGGAATTAAAATCGTCAGTGTGGTTAAGTAAGACATAGGTGGGGTTATTAATTGAGCTAGAGCAGAAAGCACCACTCACTTTATTTTTTTTCGGATAGACATCTAATTGGCCGTTTTTTATTAATCTGTTTGAGATTTGGCTGAATTCTGGGTCTAGTTCTTGAAAAGTCTCATTTATTAGTGGGAAGGCTTGATCAAAACTGTATTTATGTTTAATATTATTAATTTTTGCTGCTCTATCGGCATAAGTTAAAGTTTTTTCTTTAAGTAACTCTGCCTTTAGTTGATAAAAACGTGTTGAAAGATCAAAGTTTTTTGTAATGGTTTCGATTAATAATAGTGTGGTATCTAGATCATTGTCAAACGATAGGACTGTTTCTTCAAAGGGTAGTTTATACCCTCTCAACTCATCTTCAGTTATTTTGTGTGTTATGACTGCATTAACTTCACTTTCTGCAAAATCCTTAACTTTACAGGCAGTTGATAATAAGAGTTGGTGTAGTTTTCTTCTCCTTTTTGTTGGGAGTTCTGATATTTTTTGGCTTGCTGTAGATAGTGGCAGCTTTTTACCTTCAAAGTTAACTGTGAGTTGATTTAAGCTTTTCTCTACACCTTTTACCCACATTTGATGGCTGGTTTGATAAGTTAGGTTTAGCAGCTTTTCTTGCTCTTCGGGCAGATCATACTTAGCTAACTCAAATCTTTTGGAGAGAAAAAAATGATATTTGCTAAGCTTTTTGTTATCTAAGAATTTATTTTGAAGAGCCGGATCAATTTTTCCTATTTGAATTGGGAAGAAAGTTAGTTGATTGTGGGCTTTAGTAAATTGGTGAGTGATTTTGTTTAATTTTGCTTGGTATTTTGTTTGATTTGATTCAACTGCAGTTAAATAGTGAAAATACATTAGGGGTTTTGCACCACTTAAATCACTGATTAGCTGTTCGTATTCTATTAGTGACTTAAGCAGCTTGCTGGCATCCGTTAAATAATCTGTTCGATTTTGATACTTTTGTGCGAAATCCTTACGTTTTTGTCTATGCATTTTTAAGTCAAGCTCAATTTTTGGATCCTGAGGAGAATCATATAAATGCTTAAGATTCCACTGTGTTGGGTATTTAAAATCTGTTTGGTTTTTCTTCTGTTTCATAGACTCTATTTTAATTGTAAATTCCCAAAGAGTCGATGATACAATAGCTTTATAAATTTATGTCAATCGAGAGTTACTTGGTCCAAAAACAGCAAATTATTAAGCCGGCTTTAGAAAATTTGATCAGTAAGCTCGATCAGCCAACGCGTGCTTTTGAGTTTGATATTAAGGATTTTTTAACTAGATTTATAGGCAGTGGCAAGCTTTATCGTGGTTCATTAGTTTTTTTAGGCTATGATTTGTTTGCACAAACTAAAAGCAGAGAATTACCAAAAGATGATCCTGTCTATCCGTCTTTATTAAAAATAGCTCTAGCTCTTGAGTTGGTTCATTCTGCTTTTTTAATACATGATGATGTTATGGATCAGGATAAATTGCGTCGCTCTAAAAAAACTTTTCACTTATTGATGACGGAGTTAGCTCAGAAAAAAAAGTTTGCTAACAGTAGCCACTTGGGAAATTCTTTAGCAATTTGTTTAGGAGACTTATTGTTCTTTCTAGCCCAAAAAGAGTTGGAGCAAATTGATTTAGAAGATGAAATAGTGAAAAAAATTTTTAAAACTTACACTGAGAAAATGATCTTAACCACTTGGGGACAAGTGGATGATGTTTATTTATCTAGTTTTTTTGAAGAGGTTGATCAGCAAACTATTTTAAATGTGTATCGACTAAAAACCGCCCATTATTCATTGGTTAATCCCCTACTTATGGGAGCTATTGTTGCCCAAGCTCAAAGCAGCCAACTTAATCTTTTAACAGATTTTGCCCTGAATCTTGGAATTATTTACCAATTTCAAGATGATAAATTAAATTTGTTTGGCGAATCTGAACAAATTGGCAAATCAACTGGCTCAGATATCAAAGAAAATAAAAAAACAATTTATAGGCAGTTGTTGTTGCAACTAGCACAGGGTTCGGATAAAAAAACACTCAGTGATTTATTTAATAATTCTAGAGATGTAGTTTTGTCAGATCAAAAAGTAGAGGAAATTAGACAGTTTTTAGCTAAATATCAAATTCAAAAAGAGGTGGACAGTCTTACTACTCAATACACACAGAAAATGAATCAGGCATTGCTCAAACTTGAGATAGATAGCCAACAAAAGGCTTTATTAAAAGATTTGATTAAACTTATGACAGAGAGAGTTAAGTAAAGGGATGAAATGAATTTTTTCAAAAAAATATCAACTTTATTAATAATTATTTTTGTGTTTGTTTTATTTTGTTGTGTCCCTCAAACATTGGGTGCAACTGAAGGGAGTCATCTTGAGAGTGATCTAATTTTCGAAGCGAAAGTTGTTGAAGTGATTGATGATGGAGTTGAGCTTTTTAATGATTTGGAGGCAGAGTTCCAATTATTGAGAGTCCAGTTAAAAACAGATTTTGAAAATGATCAGTTGATTGTTAAACATGGCGGTATTCCTGTAGCTAACTTTGAATCCTATCAGGTTGGGGATAGAGTTTTTATTAAATTTAGTAAACCACTGGCCGAACTAGATCTTCAAGAAGTTATTGATATCTCTCAGGCAAATATAGTCACTCGTGCTAGATATCAGGATTTATTGGTAATTTTCTTAATTTTTATTGCCCTTGTTTTAATTGTTAACCGTTTTAAGGGGGTTAGATCCATTTTGTCTTTAGCATTAAGTTTTTTTGTTATTTTTCAAATTGTGTTGCCAATGCTTCTTAAAGGAGTGGATCCAATTTTGGCAGCATTGGTTTTGGTTTTATTGATTATCCCGATTAGTTTTTATTTAACTCATGGGTTTAAAAAGAAAACTCACGTAGCCACAGTTGCTACTGTTATTGCCTTACTGATTTCAACGTTGTTAGCCATGACTTTTATTAGCACCACCCATATTTCAGGTTTATCTTCAGAAGAGGTGGGGTTTTTGTCTGTGGAGAGACCGGATCAAATTAATTTAGAGGGATTATTTTTAGCAGGCATTATTATTGGATTGTTAGGAACCTTAGACGATGTGACCATAACTCAGGCAGGGGTAGTGTTTGGTTTAAAGAAAAATAAACCTAGTTTGTCGTTTAGAAAGTTATATTCAGAAGCCATGGAGATAGGACAGGACCACATTAGTTCAATGGTGAATACCTTGATTTTGGTTTACACAGGCGCTTCTTTGCCCTTATTACTGCTTTTTATCAACAATCCTCATCCGCTGGCCTATGTTATGTCACAAGAAATTGTAGTAGAAGAAATTGTACGCATGATGATCGGTTCGACTGGACTGATTTTTGCCGCGCCTTTGACTACTTTTTTGGCAGTTTTATTAGCCAATAAAGAACAATTATCAGCTAAACTTCAGGTAAAATAATTGGTTATATCCCAAGATATTTGTTACAATATCGGTTATGAATCAAAAAGTTAAACACAAAATTCAAAGAGTGGGTATATTTGTAGATGTTTCAAACATGTATATGTCTGCCCAGAATCTTTATAAAACAAATGTCAATTTTCAGCAGGTAATGAAAACTGCTGTGGCTGGCCGTAATTTAGTTAGGGCTTTTGCTTATGTAATAGAAACAGAAGGAGGGAAAGAAAAAGACTTTTTAAAGGTTTTGGGTGATATGGGCTATGAAGTTAGAAGTAAGCCTTTGCAGATTTTTAAAAGTGGAGCCAGAAAGGGAGATTGGGATGTTGGGCTGTCTATCGATGTTGTTAGATTAATGCCTTTGTTAGATACAGTGGTGATCGTTTCCGGTGATGGCGACTATGTAGATTTGCTAGATTATTTAAGGGGACATGGTAGAAGAACTGAAGTGATGGCTTTTGGCAAAACTGCCAGTCACTTATTGGTGGAAGAAGCGGATGAGTTTATTGATATGAGTCAAGATAAAAAACGGTTTCTAATTTAAAAAAATTTTTAATAACCTCTTGTACCACAGAATTCGCTGCTTGTTTATAAAAATTTCTATTTTGTTAAAATATAGCCCATTGTTTTAAATTATTTTGCTAATTTGACAGGATTTAAAAAAGCATTAAAACAATGCCCGGTCGTCTAATGGCAGGACTAAGGCCTTTGAAGCCTTCAATCTTGGTTCGAATCCAAGCCGGGCATCAGCACTCCACTTCAATCTCAACAACAAATCGTCTGCTTTCTTTTTGGTCCGGTAGTAATCATAAAAGGCTCAACTCTCAAAGCTTGTGTCAGAAAAGCTATATATTGCAAAGCCACTTTTGGTAAATCCTCTAACTTCCTCACCTCTTGAACCTCTTTGCCATCCCAAGCAGGTAATTCTATATAAACAGGCTCGATATCATTAAGATACTCTTGATCAGGTCTGTAGTCTACCTCTTTACCATCTTTTAAATAGCCAATACAAACTTTAATCGGTACCTCAGGATAGCTAATATCCAAATGTGTCAAAATTAATTGCTCAGTTCCACTAACCTTAAATAAAAAAGACAGCATAGGAAGATCTATGTGAACAATGTCGCGAGGTCTTCCTGTGGTAGCTCCAAATTCGTTAGCATCTTTTCTGATTCTGCTAGCCAGCTTTTCATTCATAACTGTGGGTAGTTTTCTAGAGCCTACACTAGAAGTATAAGTAGCTTTAATAGTAGCTGCTTTTACAGCTAATTTATTATGATCAATAATTCCCTCAGAAGAAGAAAAAATACCATCAAAGTCACAGTTGGAGGCAGTGATATCTGGATAAACTCCCCATCTCTTGTCTAAGCCTAAAGCTTGGGCTTTTTCAATTATTAAAGGGGTGTCGCTATCCCATTTTTTTTGTAAGAAATCATTAACAGGCTGAATATATGGATTTAAGATTTTTCTAGCCTTTGCTAATCTATCAGTCATTTCTTCTAAAGTTCCTAGTTTAATATTATCCTTTCCTAATCTAGGGACTTCGATTTCAGCCAATTTGTAGCCAAATCCTTTAGCTAACTGTTCATACAGCTCGTAGTGTTTTTTAATTTTTTCTTTCCAATCTCTGCGGGCTAGATCTCTCATTCTTAATGGATGTCTGTAAACTACATCAGCATAGGCTGGAGAAATACCTCTGCCAGTTGCTCCCTTGCTCCCCCTAGATTTCATTTTTAAAACAGCCTCAAAAGCTCGATGTGTGTCTAAACATAAAAAGGCCATTTCATCAATTTTCAAATCAGCTTTTAATTTTTCTGTTTTGAGAACTTTACAGACACTTTTGATTTCAGTGACTAAGTCTTCAGGGTGGAGTACCATTTCTTTGCCTAAAATTACAGTAGCATTTTTTTGCAAAATACTGGCTCCGAGTTGATGCAATACGATTTTTTTACTGTTAAATTCTACTGTGTGGCCGGCATTAGCTCCGCCATTGTCTCTGTAGTGAATTAACCTAGAATATTTTTTTAGAAATTTATTAGAAAGTTCGTCTGCTGCTCTACCCTTTCCTTCATCACCCAATGCTCCACCGATAATTGCAACAGAGTTTTTTCTTCTACCCTTTTTAATAAATGGATTTTGTTTTTTGTCATTATTTAAATTGAGGAGCTTATTTTTTTTATAGATCTCTTTATATAAATTTTTATATTGATTCATTGCTGAACCTTTCTAATTAATTTATGTGATTTGTTAATAACATTTTTAGTGATTTGTTTTGATAATCCTAGGTAGTTTTCAGGATTGAGTTCTAATAAATTTTTATCAATATTTTTAACTATTTTTTGCCAGTCTTCTTTGGTAGCAGTTTGGTTTTTGCTAATCTCAGCTATTTTCTCATAGGCTTTATCATCACCATTTTTTCGTGCCATAGTTTGAGCAGCTTCTGCCAATATATTCCAGTTTTTATTTAAATCAACCTTTATTTGTTTTTTATTGATTTCTATCTTTTCTAAACCCTTATTGAGACTTTGATAAGCTAGTAGGCAGTGACCAAAAGAAGTGCCAATATTGCGCTGAATTGTGCTATCAGATAAATCCCTTTGTAAGCGACTAATAGTAAAATTTTGGATAAAAACTTGGAACATCCCATTTGCCATTTTTAAGTTACCTTCGCTGTTTTCAAATTCAATTGGATTGATTTTTTGAGGCATGGTTGAGGAACCGACATGACTCTTTTCATTTTTTTGCAAAAGCCAGTCATCGCTAACATAACGCCACAGATCCTGATTTAAACCTATTAAAACTTGATTTATATGAAAAAGTTTTTGAAATAATATTACTAAGTCATCTTGTGGATTAATTTGCGTTGAAATTTCTAGAAATTCTAGGTCATAAGATTTGACAAACTCTTTATTTAATTTAAGCCAATTTTTTTTTGGGAATGCTATTGAAAGTGCTTGATAACCTCCTACTGCTCCATTTAATTTTCCTTTTAATTTTTGAGAATGAAGCTCGTTAAGCAGAGGTATTAAGCGATTTATAAAAACAGCTATTTCTTTACCAAAAGTAGTTGGAATTGCTCCCTGTCCGTGAGTACGCGCTAGTATTGGTTGATCAATGTGCTTTTCTGCAAGACTAGTAAGATTTTTTATAGCCTTAATTAATTCTGGTATTAAAACATCTTGCAAACCATCCTTTACCATTAATCTATAGGCTAGGTTATTTATATCCTCTGAAGTGAGCCCGATATGAATATAAGGGCTCAAATCTTTTAGACTGCTGTTTTTAATTTGGTTGCGTAAGAAGTACTCAACTGCTTTAACATCATGATGAGTTTTATTCTCAATTTTTTTTATTTCAAGTATTTGTTTTGGAGTGAGTTTTTTTAAAGAAAGAAGCTTTCTCTTTTCTGTGTTAGTTAGATTTCTAGTTAATTTTTTCTTTGACAAGAACAATAAAAAGTCTATTTCGATTTTTAATCGATTAGTTATAAGATTAGATTCGCTAAAAATATCGGCTAGGGGGGCAGTTTTTGATGAGTAGCGACCATCTACTGCTGATAAAGAAAACGTACTTGCCGTTTTAATCACTATCGTAGTATAGAATAAAAAGTACAAACTAGCCACTGTAAATTATGAAAATCCAAACCCTTGTTTTAGGTCAACTTGAAACCAATTGTTATCTAGCTATTGATGAAATTTCTGGGGAGTGTTTGATTATTGATCCGGCTGATGATGCTGAGCTTATTAGTGATGAAATATTACGCCAGCAGTTAAAGCCCATAGCATTGGTAGCAACCCATGGACATTATGACCATATTATGGCTGCCAGTGCTTTGCAGTTAAATTTTGATTTGCCTTTTATGGTTCATCCTGAGGATGAGTTTTTAGTTAAAGAATTAGCAAAAAGAGCTAGCTATTGGCAGCAGGAAGAGATACAGCTACAACCTCCTAAAATAACTGATTATCTTAAATCAGGACAAGAAATTAAATTTGGCAAGGTTTTTATGAAAGTAGTCCATACCCCTGGCCATACACCTGGCGGGATTTGCATTGTTAATTATAAAGAAAAAACTATTTTTACTGGAGACACCTTGTTCTCCAATACAATTGGTAGAACAGACTTGAGTTATTCTTTACCAAAAAAGATGAATAAATCAGTTAAGAATCTTAAAGAAAGTTTTCAGGATTTTGCAGCCTTTCCCGGACATGGGAAAAGTTTTATCATCTAAATTTAGAGTTTTATAGTAGAGGAACAAAAACAACTCGATCAAAATTTTCTTTTTTCCACCCATTCCTTTTTTTGGTTAAAACTACCAGTCTTTGTCCTAATCTATCTTTGAGTGGAGTTACTATTCTTTTGTTAATTTTTAATTGCTTCTTCCAATCCAAGGGAATTGCATCTGTAACCGCTGCTGCAATAATACCATCATAAGGGGCTTTAGCTTGATAGCCCTTTTTGCCATCGCCGATGTTAACTTGAATGTTGTTGTAATTCAATTCTTTGAATATTTTTTGGGCTTGTGTCGCTAGTTGTGAAACTATTTCTACAGAAATTACTTGCTTGGCTAGCCTGCTGAGAATTGCAGCTTGGTAGCCAGAACCCGTACCGATGTCTAGTACTGTATCATCTTGATTAATTTGAAGCAGTTGAACCATTTTTGCCACAACATAAGGTTGAGAAATAGTTTGTTTGTAACCCGCAGGCAAAGCTGAGTCAGTATATGATAATTCCTGATATCGTTTTTCAACAAATTTTTCTCTGGGAACCGACAAAAAAGCAGCGAGTATTCTTTGGTCGGTTATTCCCCTGGTCTTAAGTTGCTCTTCAACCATTGCTTGGCGTTGTTTTTTAAAATTGCTACTATTTATCATTTAGTCTTTTCCAGATTGAATAAAGATTTAGATTGTTTGTTTTACCGTCTGCGAAAAAAGTTGAGCTTAATTTTACAGAGTTTATTTTTTTATTAATTTGGTTAGTTTCATTTATATCAACAAAATGGCAGTATCTGGGTATGCTTTGATTTTTTTGCCAATCAAGAATAAAATCATTTTTTTCTAAATCTTCTTGATTAATTTTGAATTGTGAAAAATTAATTTTTTTAGAATCAAACCTGAACTGATCAGCAAATTGCCACGCAGTAACGACTAATAAAGAGTTTTTATTTTTTAACAAATCGCCCAGTTGTTCAATCAGTTTTTTTCGCAATTTAAAGCTAGGAATGTGGTGTAAGACTCCAAAAGCTATGATTAAATCAAATTTTTTATTAAACTTTGTATTTAATTTATTTTCCAGCAAGGCAGTCACTAAATTGAATCTTTGAAGTTGAAAGGTCAGTTTTAGTGAAGCTAGGCGTTCCTCTGCCTTTTTTAGTAAATATGGATTATTGTCAGTACCCAAATATGTAAAACAATATTGATTTTTTTTTAAAAATTCAGCAAACCTGGCATTGCCACAGCCAACATCCAAAACAGCGAATTTTTTATTTTTGCAAGCTAGCTTAATAATTTGGGATTGAAGTTTGTCCCATCCTGGCCAAAAGTATTGTCTGGTTTGATCAAAACTTTGAGCATGTTTTTGATAAAAACACTCATTTAGTTTATCAAGAGATATAATTGTCTTTTTTTTCATTGTTTATTTTAAATCATTTCCTATTATAAGCTTAAGGTATTACCTGGTAAAATAGGGTCAATGTTAAAAAAAGACAACGATTCATTGGGTATTTTTTTGCCTTTGCTCAGGGAGCTAGAAAAAAGACTCCCTCTAACTGAAGTGAAAATTAAAAAACTTCAAAAAAAGTACGCTCTAAAAGATGGCTCCATGCTATCTAAAACAGATATTATTGCTGCTTACAAAGAGTTTGCCGGGAAACATGGTTTAAAACCTTTTGAAAAAAAAGTAATCAATCAACTGCAAATGAAGCCTGTAAGAACCAGCTCTGGTTTGGCTCCAGTAACAGTTTTGACAAAACCTTATCCTTGTCCTGGAAACTGTATTTTTTGTCCTAGTGACGTAAGAATGCCCAAAAGCTATCTGGCTAGTGAGCCAGGAGCTCAGAGAGCAGAACATAATTACTTTGATCCTTACTTACAAACATATAATCGCTTGCAAGCGCTACATGACATGGGTCATCCAGTAGATAAAATTGAACTAATTGTGCTGGGAGGATCTTGGTCAGTTTATCTTCAAACCTATCAAATTTGGTTTATCAAAGAGTGTTTTCGGGCCATGAATGAATTCAAAAAGAATGATGATAGAAAGCGCTTAAAGAAGTATTATCAACAAATTTTTAAAGAAATAGCCGAACTTGATTTTCCCTCATTTTCAAGCGATAGTAATAAAAATGAACAGGTTTATTCTCAATATCAACCGCAGGGTTTGCTGGCCGAAAAAAAGACATACAATAATCTCATTAATGAATTATTCACAGAACCCGAAAAGAGAGTCGGATTAGACAAATTTCAAACAGCACAATGGAGTGATTTGTTTAATCAGCACGAACTTAATCAGAGAGCAGAACATCGCTGTGTGGGTTTGGTGCTGGAAACAAGGCCTGATTTGATCAACAAGCAGGAAATTATATATCTGCGGAAATTTGGTTGTACCAAAGTCCAGTTAGGGGTTCAGAGTTTAAGTGATCAGATTTTGAAAAAAAATCAGCGCGGTCATAGTGTTGCCCAGACAGCTAGTGCAATTAAATTGTTAAGGCAGGCAGGATTTAAACTTCACATACATTGGATGCCGAATTTATATGGTTCTACAGCCAAAAAGGACAAAAAAGATTACCAAAAACTCTTTCAAGATCCTAGATTTAAACCTGATGAAGTAAAAATTTATCCCTGCTCCTTAATTGAGAGTGCTCCCTTGATGCGGTATTATTTGCAAAAAAAATGGCAGCCTTATACTTACGATGAGTTATTAGACGTTTTAACCTTTGCCTTGGCTAATACTCCTCAATATTGTAGGATTACCAGAGTAATTAGAGATATCCCCAGTTTTGAGATTGTCTCTGGGAACAAAAAAACAAACTTCAGGCAGCTTGTTCAAGAGAAACTGGACAGGACTGGTTTAAAATCTGTTGATATAAGAGCTAGGGAGATTAGAGATCAGAAATTTGATTCCAGTTTAATCTATCTAGACAAAATCAAGTATGAAACTAATGGCAGTCAAGAGGTTTTTTTACAGTTTTTGGTTCCTGTCAAAAAGGAAAACAGTCAGTTGACTGATAAGTCGGTAGTTAAATTACTTGGGTTTTTGCGTTTAAGTTTACCTGAGAAAAATGATTTTACCAAACAAATTATGGCTAAAAATTGCGCCATTATTAGAGAAGTACATGTTTATGGGCAGCTAGTAAGCTTGGGTCAAGATTCTCAAGGTCGAGCTCAGCATCTGGGATTGGGCACTAAATTAATTAAGCAAGCAGCAAAAATAGCTCAACAACAAGGTTATGAAAAACTGGCAGTGATTTCAGCTGTTGGCACTAGAGAATACTATCGCCACAGAGGTTTTAAAGATTCAAAGCTGTATCAAATTTTGGACCTTAATTAATTTTTTTTGCTTGTCAAATTGTTTTAAAATGCGTTACAGTTAAGCTATGCTCGACTCTCGTAAGTTTAGGCAGACCAGTACTGTTATTTCTTTTGTGGTGGTTTTGATATTTTCAATTTTTAGAGTTTGGCAAAGCACAACAGATTCAAGAATCAAAGGTGAGCAAATTTACGAAGAGTTTGAAAAAGCTTATGTTGAGCGGGTTGTGGATGGTGATACCTTGGTTTTAGAAGGTGGCCAGAGGCTACGATACATTGGTATTGATACTCCAGAAACAGTTCACCCCCACAAAGATGTAGAATGTTTTGGCCTGGAAGCTAGCGAATATAACAAACAATTAGTTGAGGGCAAATTAGTTTATCTGGAGTCAGATATTCAAGACACTGATCGCTATGGCCGATTATTGAGATATGTTTGGATTGATGAGGAAATGGTTAATGAGATATTAGTTCGCGAAGGTTATGCTTTTGCTAGCTCTTTTCCTCCTAATGTTAAATATCAGGAGAAATTTACTTTACTGCAAAAAGAAGCAAGAGAATCAGAGATAGGTTTATGGAAAGAGTGTGATATTTATGATGTGGATGAAATAAACATCAAAATAAATAAAGCAAATCAGTCGCTTATTCATTCAGCTATGGATAAAATTGAATTAATTTTTAGATAGGAGTTATGGAAATTTCAGTTGCTGCAAGATTCCTCTTCCTATTCCTGGAATTAACTCCCATTCTTCCCCACTTTTTGGTGCCAGTAAAGCAATATAGTATTGAGTTTGAAACGGAAGCCTGGATAGAAGCTCATGCTGTTTGATTTGTTGCCAAATAATACTTTCTTTTTGACTGAGATTAAGGTGAAAGTTTGTACAGAAACCACAAACTCCGCAAGTATAATTCAGCTGTTCTCCAAAATATTCAGCCAGCTGCAGCTGTAGACAATTGCCCTTAGTAGCAATTTCTATCATTTTTTTAAGTTTGTTAGATTCTACTTGATAGCGTTGCTGAGACTTGTTATTTAACAGTTTTTGTTGAATTAATACATCTTCTTGACAGAAAAGAAGAAAGCAGGCACTATCATGACCGTCTCTTCCTGCTCTTCCTACTTCTTGATAATAGTTTTCAATATTAGCAGGTACTTGATAATGAATCACAAATCTAATATCGCTTTTATCAACTCCCATGCCAAAGGCATTAGTAGCGCAGATAATTTTTGTTTTATTGTGTAAAAAATTGTTTTGAATTTCAGCTCTTTGTTGAGATTCTAAACCGCCATGATAAGCCTCTGCTTTACTATTGGTTAGCTGCTGCCTGATATTAAGATAATTAATCAGATTTGCCATCATTTGGGTACTTTTGCGGGTTGAACAGTAAACGATTCCGGCATAATTTTTATATTGTTTGAGTAGTTTAATTAAAGCTAGTTGTTTTTCTGCCCTTGAGAAGCAAGAAATAACATTAAGGCAGAGATTAGTTCTTAGTGAGGATTGTTTAAAAATGGTTGGGTTTTTAAGGTGAAGTGATTTAATAATGTCGTCTTGAATTTCTGCAGTGGCAGTAGCAGTAAAAGCAGCTATAGTTGGTTTGTTTTTAAGTTGATCAATAAAGAGTGGAATTTTTTTGTAGCTGGGCCTAAAATCATGGCCCCACATTGAAATACAGTGAGCCTCGTCAATGGCAATAAAGCTAATATCAAGTTGATACAAAAATTTAGCAAATTTTGCAGAACCAAGTTTTTCTGGAGAAAGGTAAATTAGCTTATATTTATTATCTAATAATTTGTCCATAACCTCTCTGGTTTGTTTTTGAGAAAGACTACTGTTGATAAAGGCTGCTGGAATATTGATTTTTTCGAGAGCATCAACCTGATCTGTCATAAGAGAGATTAGTGGAGAAATAACCAAAGTTAAGCCTGAAAAATAAAGAGCAGGAACCTGAAAACAAATGGATTTACCACTGCCAGTTGATCTAATAGCAAGGGTGTTTTGATTATCAATAATCGAGTTAACTATTTCTAGTTGTCCTTTACGAAACTCATCATATCCAAAATATTTCTTGAGAATTTTGTGAGCGGGAGTGAATTGAGGAACTGATTTGGAATTTAGAGAGCAAACCATGCTCTAAGTTAACTCAAAAGAACTTACAACGAGCTTATTTATTCTGATTATATACCCCGCCAGCTTGTTCTCCCGTCCCGCTTAGCGGGAGGACGGGAGGAACAAATCAGAATGGGGGTTCTAGGGGGATTCCCCCTAGTGGAGCTTTAAGGGTCTAATACCCCTTAAAGCGACAGGGGAGCAGGCTTTGATCTTGCAAAGCAAGACAAAATGCTGAGGGGTGAAACCCCTCAGAAATGAGCTCATATCTATTACTAATACTAATTTGCGAATTTATTCAAAACAATGCAATATCAGTTGAGATATTATAGAAACTAATTTCATTGGGGCACGCTAGATTAAAAGTCATATAACCTATCCAGCCTCTAGACATTTCTATTATACGAGCAGATTCTTGAGAGTTATTTCTATCGTTGTTTGTATCTTCTAGGTATTTTTTTAATATATCTCCAATACCAATCATTAGTTCTGTGCACCCTGGTGCTTGGCTTAAATCTGGGTATTCCTGCTGATAACTATCTATAATTTCTTCTATACAGTTAATAAAAGGACTTGTGTCGGGATTAACTATATTTTCTGAATATGGGTGATTGGTTTCTGTCCTTCTGCTCATAAAGTAAAAAATAATTAGTGATCTATTAATATATATCAAATTATATAAAACAAAACAATTGTCGTTATAAATAAAAAAAAGAAACACTAATGTTTTTTAAAAAGGAAGTTTGATGTTTTTGAGATGTGTCGGAGAGACAGGACTTGAACCTGCGACCTCGCGCTCCCAAAGCGCGCGCTCTAGCCATCTGAGCTACTCTCCGATATTTATGACGATAATATTTTATTAAACTTGAGCGAGAGACGGGCTTCGAACCCGCGACCTTCTCCTTGGAAGGGAGACGCTCTACCAACTGAGCTACTCTCGCTTTTTAAACCTGTTCTTTAAATGTGCCTCGGGTGGGAATCGAACCCACACTCTTGTGAAAGAACGAGATTTTAAGTCTCGCGCGTCTGCCAATTCCGCCACCGAGGCTAATTTATAGTTTTGGCTTAAATATAATAGTAAAATTTTAGGTACGCTAGATTATACCATCAATCACTTGTTTGCTAAATTTTTAGATCATATCATGTAGCTTGTAAATATCTCCTGCTCCCATTGTCAGTAGCACATCATCCTCTTTTAGTTGGTGAAGACAATAATCAACCAAAGATTCTATAGTTTTTAAATTAACAATCTTTGTTTTAGGATTAAGTTTTCTAGTTTCAGTGACTAGCAAATCTGATGAGATGTTGGGGTCATATTGCTCTCTAGCAGATGGAAAAATATCAAGCAACAATACTTCTTTTGCTTTAGATAAAGCTGAGGTAAATTCTGGAAGCATTTCCTTGGTCCTTGAATAGGTGTGGGGTTGAAAAGCAATTGTTGTTTTTTTTGTAGGAAACCATTCTTTTAAAGCCTGTATAGTTTGAGCAATTTCATGTGGGTGGTGGGCATAATCATCATAATAAAAAACTCCCTTTTTTACTCCAATAAATTCAAATCTGCGTTGAGTGCCCTGAAAGGTTGTTAGGGCTTTTAAACTGTCTTTAATACTGATCCCTAATTCAAGTGCTGCCAAGGTAGCGGTGAGTGCGTTTAATAGATTAAAATCTCCAGGCAGGCTTAACTCTATTGCATAAGACTGACCATTGATTTTTGCTTTTCCATAATTTTTCTGCTCTGTTATTTTTGAATTTAATAAACTAGCATCTGCCTGCACACTTTTACCAAAGGTTTTGAGGGCTATTTGCTCTTTATCAAGATCAGAGTTAATCTTTTTGACGATTTCAACTAGGTGCGAGTTGTCTTGGTTGATAATTAAACTACCCCCTGTTTTTGTTTGTAGGAAAAATTGTGTAAAAATGTCCTTAGTATGCCCTAGACTGTGATATACATCTGGGTGATCGTATTCTAAATTAGTACAAACATTAATTGTGGGGTTTAGAAATGAAAATCGAGGAGTAAGTTTTGGTTGATCCATTTTTTCTTCAGGATTAATGACATACTCATCTGCTTCTGCAACAAAATATTCACTGTTTTGATTCCATCTGCCAGTATTACTTAAACCCAAAATCTCTCCTACACCGATGGAGAAAGAGGCTGGTTGATTGTTTTTTTCAAGTATCCAGGCAATCATGGCAGAAACTGTTGTTTTTCCCCCTACTCCACAAACCGCGATTCCTTTTTTTTGATTAAAAAAATAAGCTAAAGCTTCTGCTTGAGAAACAACTGGTAAATTTTTTTCTAAGGCCTGCACCACCATTGGATTTTTAATCCCGCCATGAGCTGCAGTATAAACAACACAATCAATTTTATCAGGCAATTGGTGAGTGAAACCATGATCAATTTTTAAATTTAGTTTTGAAAGTATTTTTTGAGTAACAAAATCTTCTGCAACATCACATCCTGAAACCCTTTTTTCAAGGTCAAGCAAAATTTGTGCCAAAGAGGTCATAGCAACTCCTTTGATGCCCATTAAATAAAATTGTTTAAATTGGTCTAGATTAGTCATGGTTTTTATCTAGTTTTTCTTCTTTAATAATTTGAGTAGCAATAATTTTGTCTCCCCACGGGATCTCTTTTTTTCCTATGGCTAAACTTTTTTCAGGGCCTTTTCCCATGAGAGCCACAACATCATTTGGCTGTGCTAGTTTAGTAAGAGTCAGCTCTATTGCTTTGTATCGATTTGGAATAGATAATATCTTATTGTGTTTTTCTGTTATGCCAGATTTAATTTGTTGAATAATAGCCCAGGTGTTTTCAGTCCTAGAGTCATCAGCTGTGAGTACCACTAAATCAGCATATTGAGCTGCTATCTGACCCATAATTGGGCGTTTGGATTGATCTCTCAGGCCGGTTGCTCCAAATAAGGCAATTAGTTTGCCATTTTTTTTAACCTGTTTTTTTAGATGTGGCAAAAGTTGCTCAAGAGCATTGGGGGTATGTGCAAAATCAACAATAACACGAAAAAGCTGGCCTGCATTTACCTCTTCTGTTCTACCGGGAACATTAGGAAAGTTTGAGATAGCTGCTGCAATTTTTTGGTCAGGAATTTTCAAATGTTGAGTGACTTTCACAGCCAATCTGGCATTCATTTGGTTATATGGTTCAGGAAAACGTTTTTGAATTGCTTGTTTAATTTTTTTATCAATGCCTTCTTCTAAACTATAGTTAATTACTTCTTGTTTTTTTAAATCCAGCCTTTGTTTTACTCGATAAAAGGATTTATCATCTTGATTGATAATTGCCACTGGCGCTTTTTTTAGCAGTAAACATTTAGCATCAATATAGTCATTGTAAGTAAGATGATAATCTAGGTGTTCATGACTAACGTTGGTTAAGCCAGCAATACTGGGTTTTATTCCCCAATCGCGATATTGATAAACTCCGTGTGAAGTCATCTCCAAAACAACATGTTCACACTTCTCTTTCACCATCTGTTTCAAAATAAGATTAAGTTCTTTTGGGCTTGGTGCGGTTGTATGCAGCCCTGTATCTATTTCTTTGTCTCCAATTTTTGCAGCAATAGTAGAGACTAACCCTGTTTTTAAATTTGCCTGGTTTAAAATATGATAGACAAGAGTGCTGGTGGTGGTTTTACCGTCAGTTCCAGTAATGGCTATAGTTTTTAGTTTATTTGCTGGAAAATTGAATCTAATTTGAGCAGGAATGCCATTTAATAAGCCCGTTTTGAAAAAATGGTAAATTCTTTTAATTCTATAGATTAATTTTTTCATTAATAAGTAATTATAACTGAATAATTAAAACAAGTAGAAATAATTAGATGATGACTACCCCTTTCTTGTTTAGGGAATTTTTACCCTAGTGGTATAATTCAGGTTAATCAATAAATATGACCGATAGACAGCGTGCTTTTGTATCAGCCTTAACCTTTGTTGTGAAAAACAATAATTTTGTTGATTATCACAGAATAGGGGTGAGAAGATTGCCTTTAGAAGTAATGATGTATGAATTTAGAGGGGTTTGGCAAGCCAACAGTCTGTCAATCTATGATGATAAAGAAAATAAGATTCATTCCAGCCAATTTTATAAAGATCCATGGGGTATGCAAATTTCATGGCAAGGAAAAAAAAGAACCGAGCAGTTGAAGGTTTTTATTCCTGATGGTCTTAGTGTTAGAGGAGAAGATGGGGATTATTTTAAATTTAATGGCAGATATTATTCTCCTGATAAGGTTGAGATTAAGGATTACAGCCAGGATACGGATCGCTATGTTTATCGAGTAGTCTGGTAGTTATTTTTCTCCTTTTTAATTTTCAGTTTAATTTAAGGTAAATAGGTTGATATAGCTCTAATGAGAGCAAATGTGTCGTCTATTATTTTGCAAGGCCTCAAGCCCATTAAAGTGGAGGTTGAAGTTTTAACAACCAAAGGGATTCCTAAATTAATTATTACGGGTTTGGCAGACCGAGTGATTAGTGAATCAAAGGAAAGGATTCTTTCTTGTTTAAAAAGTAACAAAATTAAAATCAAAAGCTGTAGAACAGTAGTAAACTTATTCCCTTCTGGTATTCCTAAAAGGGATGAGCATTTAGAGTTATCCATCTTAATAGCTTTGTTAAAAAGTTATGAAATATATCCCTTTGACACATTTACTACTCAAGATTGTTTTATTGGGTCACTGGGTTTGAATGGCGCCATTAAACCAGTCAAAAAGATATTTGCTCTAGTTGCTTTTGCAGCAGAAAATGGATTTAGGAGAGTTTTTATACCAGCCCAAAATTTCTCTCAAGTAAAAAACATCAATAACATTCAAATAATTGCCCTGGATAGCCTAAAACAGCTGTTAAAAAATAATTGGCGTTCTCAAAAAACAACTGCAGCTGAATATGTGCTAAAACCACTTACTCTAGAGGTTACAATTAATGATTTAATTGGTAATGAGCAGGTAAAGAGAATATTGCAGATTTCAGCAGCAGGACAACACCATTTATTATTAACAGGTCCACCTGGCACTGGAAAAACATTGATGGCTAAATCAATACTTTCGATTTTACCCTCACTGTCCTATGCAGAATCAATTGAGGTATCCAAAGTTTATTCAGCAGTTTTTGATGAAAGAATTTTAACCAGCACTCCCCCATTTAGGGAACCCCATTTTAGACTTTCTCCTAGCGCATTTATTGGCGGAGGGCTGAACTTAAGCCCTGGTGAAATTTCGTTGTCACATCTGGGGGTTTTGTTTTTGGATGAGGTTAGTTCTTTTAAGAATGAAAACTTAGATTGTTTAAAAGAACCGATGGAGTCTGGTTTAATTAAAATCAATCAATTAGGTTTGTCAGTTAAATATCCAGCTAATTTTATTTTAATAGCAGCTCAAAACCCTTGTCCTTGTGGTTTTTATGGTAGTCAAGTTAAAGCTTGTCAATGCTCTCCTTGGCAGAGAAAACGCTATCAGGATAGAATTTCAGGCTCGATTTTAGACCGAATTGATTTATTTTTCCAAACAGATCTCTCTAAAAATAAATTTATTTTAACGAAAAAGCACTCCTTTTCTAATTTAGATACTATCCAAAACAAAATCACAGCTGCCAGAGAGTCCCAAAGGCAAAGATATAAACACTTGCCCGTTAGGACCAATGCCAAATTAACTGGCTCACAAGTAAAGAAGTTAATTTATTTAAACAATGATTGCGTTAGGTTTTTAGAGAAAGCAACCAATAGCTTTCAACTTTCCAGTAGATCAATTTTTAAAACTATTAAAGTGGCTAGAACAATTGCGGATTTAGATGGGGCTAGCCTTGTAAAAAGGGAGCATTTGATGGAAGCGCTAAGCTATCGTTGTAGACTTAGTTTACCCTCTTAAGTTGTTAATATGGCTAAAATGCCTAGAATAAGACAGTACCAGCCAAAGTAATGATACTTGGATTTATTTAGTGTGGCTCTTAAAAATTTTAGGCTAGCAAGGCTGGTAAAAAAGCAGACGATCCCACCTACTAAGTAAGCAATAATTGAAATTTGGTTAAGTTTTTCAACACTTTCTGGAGTAAGTAAAATTAGTTCTCCAAAGCTGGCAATAAGAATTGCGGGAATGGCTATTAAAAAACTAAACTCAAAGGCAGTTTTTTTATTAATCTTTGCAGTTGCAGCTCCAAATAAAGTTGATCCAGATCTGGAAACACCCGGTATTAGGGCTATGGCTTGAGTCAACCCTACAAAAAAGGATTTTTTTTCTGTTAGGGCCTGATCATTTTTGGGGCTATTAAATTTTTTTGCAGCTACAAAATTAAAAACTGCTGTCATTATCAGGGCAAATCCTGTAATTAAATTAGAATAGAATAATGGTTTGATATGATTTCTAACAGCTACGCCAACAATAACTAAAGGTAAAGTCGCTATTATGATAAAAAAAATATTTTTTTTATCAATTTTTACAATAGTTTTTCTAAAGTAGTAAATAATTACCACCACACTAACTAAATGGACAAAAATATCAAAATAAAAAGGAGGTGGGTATATTTGCATCCAATTTTGCAGTAACACCAAATGACCGGAACTAGATACAGGTAAAAATTCAGTTATTCCTTGCACCATACCTAGAAAGATTGCCTGGCCAATAGTCATAAAAAGAATAGATCAAGTACTTAATAATACTTCAGTTTATTAAAGATTAGATAAAATTTACAGTAGGGAAAAATAAAAAAAACTGCAGTTAGATATATAAAAATTGTGGCGCAATCCGTAAGCCGGATTCTGTTTTAGGTAGTGATTTATCTACGCCTGAGCTTTATTACCTCGATCTATTTCTAGATGCATAGACAGCAAGTTCAATAAGGTAAAGATCGTCAGTCTCAGCTGGGAGGATTGCCCAGCCAAATTGGCTGATCCAGTCGCTTGGTCGTTTCACCCGACGCCACTCGGATCGTCACTGTTGCTCTAACTGGCTTGCTTTTAAAAAAGCAATCTCCTGCTTTCGCAAGACACCATTTGCTGTGCTGTCCGGACTTTCCTCTTTGCTAGGCAAAGCCACTACTCGATTGCGCCATCTTGTATTATATCAAAAATTAATAGATCAAGCTTGATGAAGTAAATAAAAATTGATATAAACTAGACCAGTTACTTGTTATTTAATAAGAAAGGCGTAGTATGCCAGATGAAAAACTAACAGATGAAGCTCTAGCTGCTGGTGAGGAGACACCAAAGTTAAGAGATGCTAATGACCTGGCGATAGAGGCATTGAGTCAAAATTCAAAGGATAAAAAAAACAGCTCTGCTCAAACTGAAGCCGAACAATCAGACGAGTTTGCTCAAACCCTTCATGCTCTTGAATCTGTGATTGAGTCAAAGGCTAATAAATTAATGAATATGAAAAAGGAAGCCAGGGAAAAAAGAAAAATGATCTCTAATGTTTTTGAAAATGATAATGAACTTCAAGATGTTGAGGTTCAAAAAGAAGAAGTTCAAACACAGCTAAAGCAAAGAAAAAACGACTTAGAAGAAACAGTTCAGGTTAGACAGTTAAGAGATGATTTAAGGGAAATAAGACAAGAACAAAAAGATCTAGAAGAAAGCTTGAGCAATCATTTGATTAATTACCATCAGCTTACCAACTCTACAAGCTTTGATACCTCTGATGGCGATCAGTGGGAGTTTGACATAAAAGCTAAAGTTAAATCCAAGAAGGTTTAGTTTTTCTAGATTAGTTTGGTTAAAAGATTAGTCGGCAATTTAGCCAACCATTGCTTAATTCTAAAGTATTAGAGATATTTAAAGTGAGTTAATTTTCTCTCTCAGTCTCTCCAGCGAAGCAGGAGGAATATTTTTCATTTTTTTAAGAGTTTTTAGCTTTTTGCGAAGATGTCTTTTTTCAGAGTTCTTTTCTGCCTTAACTGCGGAAGGTTTTTTGTAATATCTTCTATCTCTTGCTTTTTGTACAATATCCATATAAGAAGTTGTTTTTTTAAACTTACGAATAAGAGTACCGGTTGAGTCGTTTTTAGTTTTTTTAAATATAACTGGCATAGCTATCAATATTTTGTTGTAATTCTAATTTAAGAGGGATATTATAACTCGAAGTTAGTCTAAATGTGAAGAGATAGTTTTTTGTAGCCTCCTAAGATGCTCTTCTTTGCCCTCTTCCCTTTTTTTATTTTTACAGCTACTGTCATAACAAGGAATAATGTGGACATGAAAATGCCCTATTTCTTGACCGGCTAAAACTCCATTGTGTGATTTTACCAAAAAGTCGTTTACTTTCAGAGATTTTTTTAAAGCTAGACACACTTTTTTCACCATTTTATAAACAACTTCAACTTCTTGATCCGGGGTATCTAAAATATTAACTGAATGGCTTTTGGGGATCACAAGCGTATGTCCTT
>CAYVBW010000012.1:0-32677 GCA_964449995.1 uncultured Pseudomonadales bacterium
CCCCGGTGGAACCAACGCCTACACCGGTTGAGCCAACTCCAACCCCTGTAGAGCCAACGCCAACAGCTACACCTGAGCCTCCAGAGGAGCCAGATGCCCCTGCTCCAACTGGTGGGAGCTATGCCATCTTTGGCATCGGCGCTGTAGCGGTTGTGTTGGCAGCGGGACTCACCTTGATCAAGAGGAGGTAAATCTTAGGGCTGGGACTTATAGTCCCAGCCCACCCTTACTTTTTGAAAGTATTCTGTGCGCTTTTTCTTTTTTATAAAATTTTTATGAAACATAAAAATCATGAACTACCAATAGAAAAAAAAGTTGAGTCATTACTCAACAGACATAACCTTTCTGAGCTATGGGATTATTGTCGCAGGCTGGGGCTTAATTTTTCATTTGCCTCAATCTTGCTAGTAGCCTGCCATCATTCAGAGCCAATCTCTCATCAGGACATCTTGCCAAAACTAAATCAAGAATCACCACAGATAACTGAAGTTGTGGAAAGTGTTTTTACTGCAGAATCTCAACCTACTCTAACACCCAAATCATTAAACTCTTCTCCAACAGCTACTCTCCCTGCTTTAAAATCTAGTGAAACCAAAATTCCAGAATTGATAAGAGACCCTATTCCTGCTGTTGCTGCAGAGAGAGATTCTTCAGAGACTGATGAAGAGAGGATCAATGATTATTTTGCAAAAAGGTATGAGTTATCTGATTATCAAAACCAGGCTCTTGAGTCTATTGAAACTGGCTCTATGTTGGAAATTATGGGTGTTAGAAATGGAGTTGATTTATGCCCAGAACCTAACTGTTTTAGAGTTCCTATTAGAGTAGAGACAGGTCTTGGAAGACTCTCCCAGATAGCTTCGGGCAGAGAGATTGTAGGCTATAAACCAGAATCTCCAGTTTCAGATAGTGCTGAGGGTTATATTGAAGGTTCAGAAATTATATCTTGGCCAGGAGAAGTTTTTTTTAATGTTCACAATAGGGCAAGGTTCTTTTGGATGTTAGATAGCGCTTGGGCAGAATTAGAAGCTCTAAAAGAAGGAGACACAGTTAAATTAACCAATGAACAAAATGAAGTTTTTGATTTTATCATAGTGCATACTCAGATTTTACCTAGAAGTGATGATTTTTATCGTGAAGCTGTTTCTGCCACTGCTCAAGAATACGGCGGAGCTAGAGTTTTTATGATGGGTTGTACAGAGGGTGGTTCAAACTTAAACGAGCTATTTGTTGCTACTCTAATTCCTGTTGATGTTGATCAAAACTAACATACTAAGAAATCTAACAATTCATTAAAGTTTTACTAACTTTAGTTTGTCTTCTTTTTTAAAGCATTCTCCTAAAAATGTGTCAAAAAAATTTTGATATGTTGCCGTAAGGTCAGTTACTAAATAATTTCTCTCACTTCTTTTACCCAGTTTTTTATCAATTTCAGGATGTTTCTTTAAGTATTTTTTTAATTTGTTAGTACAGATTTCTGCTTCGTCAATGAGGTTAACACCATCACCTAAGAAAGCAGCTATTTCCTTTTTAATCAATCCATAGTGAGTACAGCCCAAAATTAAAGCCTCCACTTTTTCCTTTTTAAAGTCAGTTAAATATTGCTCTAAAAGTAAATCTAAAACTTCTTGGTTGTAAATTTCCTCTTCAATTACTGGTACTAGCAGAGGACAAGCCTTTTCTATAACCTCAACCTTTTCTTCTAGATGTTTTATTTTTTTCTCAAATTCATGAGAATGGATAGTGGCTTTTGTACCGATAACTCCTACTTTTTTATAATTATTTTCACAGATAGTTTCAGCAGCGGGTAGTATTACTCCCAAAATTTTTCTGTCAGGGTAGTGTTTGGGTAAATAGTTATCTTGAATTTTTCTCAGAGCAATAGCGGTGACAGTGTTGCAGGCGGTGATAATTAAAGCACAGTCTTGAGAAAAAAGATAATTAACCGCTTTTTTTGTAAATTGATATATGAGTTCTGGAGACCTGCCCCCATAGGGGACATGAGCATTATCTCCCAGATAAATAAAATTATATTCAGGCATGGTTTCGATCATCTGCCTGAGTATTGATAAACCTCCTAGCCCGGAATCAAATACCCCGATTTTCATAAAGTGTATTTTAACAAGAAAATAAATGAATGAAAGTTTTAAAAAAATTGTGACCCCAACGGGAGTCGAACCCGTGTCTTCACCGTGAGAGGGTGATGTCCTAGACCACTAGACTATGGGGCCTTAATTCATGCTGATTAAAGAGCCTTTTGAGCACCTAATTATATTCCAAGTAGGGGTTTTCAACAATTATCTTGTGATAAGTTTAAAGTTTTTCATCTAACAAATTGAATTGAATCTTTTAGCTTGTTTTAAGTTTTGAAAAGTATGTTTAGAATTTGATGAAAAATTTTTCGCAGATCTTACTTTTTAGTTTTGTGTTGCTGATAGTATTTTTAGTTTTTTATTACTGTATTAGTTGTGGGTTTAGGGCCTTTATTATCACTTCAGGCTCGATGCAGCCAGCGCTAAAACCCGGTTACTTGGTTATTACAAAACCTCAAACAAGGTATTATGTTGGTCAAATTATTGTTTATCACTTTAAACCTAAACCTTTTTTAAATGAACAAAAGGATCAATTAATTATAGTTTCACATCGAGTTCACTCACTTCATGCCATTCAAGAAGAGCCAATATATATCACCAAAGGAGACTCAAACTTTCAAGAAGATTTAAATCATGTTAAACAATCCCAAATTATAGGGAAGATCTGGTTGTCATTCCCTTTGGTTGGATTTTTGTTGGCGTGGATTTATGAACGATTGGGTTTTTATCCACTGATAGTATTGCCAGCTTTTTTAATAATTATTATTCAGCTATTAAAGTCTTTAAAAGACTCCTAACATGAAAAAAATTATTAGATATGTTTCAGCAGGCTGTTTTACATTGTTTTTATTGTTAGCGTTACTGACCTTTTCAGGTGCAAATTGGCAAGACGTTGAGCAGCTTTTAATTTCAATCAACCTTAAGGAGGAGTTTGATCATAGTGATTTATATTTAGTTAGCTTGATAGATGGGAGTTCCCAGAGAGAAATTAATCAAGTGTTTAAAAACTCTGATTTTAGCAGGAACCTTTCTCACTGGGATTATGTTGGTGATGTGGAACATTTTTGTGTTGCAGAAAATTGCTATGTTGAATTGGGTCGTTTTGCTAGTAGTAACTTGATTTTTGAAAATTGTCTTATTCAGGAAATTAATGTAGAAAACTCTCCCCCCTTTTTGGGTTTTTTCTATCAATACTTTTCTGTGGAAGAACTTCAGGGCTTTGATTTAAATGCTTGGATGGTCTTAATAGATGATCAGCTGGTCTATGCTCAGCCTGCAGAACATCTTGTTCAAAGTGAAGATTGGCAATGGAGAATTGTCTCTTTTCCTAATTTACCCACTGGCTTATACGAATTTAAGGTTTGTGCTGGGAATAGTGGGGATAGGTATTTGGCTAGTTGGATGCGCTTTAATCAGATTTCGACTAACCTGGTGGTAATTAATTCACAACAGTCTTTGAAACTGGAGTCAGTTTTCAATCACCAGTTTGTGGTTGAGTATCAGGAAGAAGATCAGGATGTCACAACTAATTTAGCCAAAGAGTTGGAAATTAGCTTTGAGCAGGAATTGATTAATGAAAAAATTTTAGTGACTATTTTTGAAGGGGATCAGCCAATCAAGAGCTCAAAGCTTTATTTATTTTTTCAGAACCTAGTTTTACCAAATATTTCTAATATGTCTGCTTATTATCTAGCTGATGATTATTATTTGTTTAGGTTTAATCAACCAGATTTAGTGCAAATTGAAAAGTTTGATTATCTGTATGAAGTTAGGGCAAATGAGGAGTTGATTGATGAAACTAATTGGGAGATTTCACCTGAGTTAAAGTCGCTCTTTTTTAAAAGTAATTTTAGTTTATTAAGACCTTTATGCGTAGATAATGATTGTTTGTTCAGAGTTAAATCAACAACCGAAGAGACAGATTACTTTGGAATCAGAGTTTGCAATTTAACAGGTCAGTGTTCTGTAATTTCTAATATTTTGCTTAGTGATTTTTATTGAAAATTAAAAGATTAGTTAAATTAACAAAGATTATTAAGTTTAATGTCAGAAAGTATATTCAAAATGACAAATAGAAAGGAGGTAGTATTTATGAGTAAATTAAAAATTAAACTAATTGCCATTTCATTACTCTCAATAGCTATTTTAATAGTAGTTATTACAGGTTTTAGTGGAGCTTTGTATCAAGACGTTGAGGTTATAGAGCCTACCATCATGATGGGTTCATTAAAGTTGAAAGTTGGAGACGAAATTCCGGCAAACGTACCCTTACATTTTGATAACATGCTTCCGGGTGAGTTAGAAAAAATTAGTTTTATGGTTGATAACATTGGATCATTGGAGGGGAACTTCTGGGTTAGAGGTGAAATTGTTGAATCAAACAATGATGGTTTGTTAAACTGTGCTAGATTAAGCCTGGTTTACATTAGGCCTAATGGAAGTCCTTATCCAATTATTAATCATAATCTCTTGATAAATATTGTAGACGATTTTGATACTGAGCCACATACTGAGGCTGATGACTTAGTAAACAATGGTCCAGTTGAAATGCAAGTCTGGGTGAGTACAGATGGGTGCGGAAGTGAAAATATGGGAGATTATTTAAAGGCAAGATTGAGTTTATATCTAACTCAAATTATTGAAGAATAATGATTATTGCTCTGCAGCTTAACATGAGCAAAAAAAACTGCAGAGCAATTCTTTTCTTTTTAACATCTGGACAAATTTGGCTATTTTTTGCATAATGAATAGAAGTCTAAATCTGGATAAAAGATGCAGAGCCTGTCAACATTAGCCCACTATTTTTACCCTCAGAGGTCTAACAATTATAGGCCTAAGCTTTTGCACCCAGACACCCTCCTGGTACTTTCTTTTGTTGTAATTGGATTTTTCGCTTTAGTGCAAACATTTAGATTTTTTCCTACTTTGCAAAGTTCTGTATTAGGTTTTGTTTCAAGTGTCACTGTTGAAGAGGTAATTGAAAAAACTAATCAAGAAAGACTCAATTACGGACTTAAGCCCTTAAGGGCTAACCCTCAGCTTTCAGCAGCAGCATTAGCCAAAGCACAGGATATGCTAGATCAACAATACTGGGCTCATACCTCCCCTAGTGGTAAAAAACCATGGGATTTTATTAAAAGTGCTAACTATAATTATAAAATTGCAGGAGAAAATTTAGCTCGAGACTTTAGCCGCACTACTGATATGATTCAAGCCTGGATGGCGTCACCAACCCATCAGGCTAACATTTTAAATGCTCAATATGAAGAGATTGGCATTGCTATTGTGCATGGACGATTGGAGGGTTTTGACACAGCCTTGGTAGTACAAATGTTTGCCACTCCTGTACAGCAGGTAAGTCAATTGGGAGATTCAACAATTACTGATTCTTCTCAACCTGAATATGTGACTGCTCATAATCCGATACAAGCAGTTGAATCTCAAGAGGAAATCATCACTCAGGATTTGGCTGTAGCCGATTCCGGTGTAGCTACGCCCAACAAGGGTGAGACTTTTTCCGAAAAAGGTTTTTCAATTGAGGGGATTCTTAATGTCCCAATATTGAGTCCTCTAAGAATCACAAAAATTTTATTTTTAGCAGTCATTATGATGGTAGTTCTTACCTTAATATATGACTCTTTTATTATCGGTAATAAAAAAAATATGAGAATTGTTGGTAAAAATTTTGGGCATATTCTTCTCTTAGGTTGTGTAGCTTTTTTAGTAATTTTGTTTAGAGGAGGGGTGATTAAATGAAAAGAGAGTTGATGAAGTCTAAATTTTCTTATTTATCGCTGATTATTTTTTTAGTATTGGCCAGTTTTATGTTTTTGGTCGTTTGGCCAGATGTACACTACCAACGCTATTTAATTTTGTTAATCTCTGTTTTTTATTTTTTTTGGGGTTTGATTTTTCATTTAAAAACTGACCAGTTTTCCAAAAAAATAATATTAGAGTATCTAGCGATTTCTATTTTGGCCGGCTCAATGCTCTTTTTAATCACTATTTAGGTAGTGTGTGTTAAACTATCAACTATCTATTAACTACTTATAGACTATTATGAAGGGAATTATTCTTGCAGGAGGCAAAGGGACTAGGCTTGAGCCTCTTACAAAAGTTACTAGTAAGCAATTATTGCCTATTTATGATCGTCCTATGATTTACTATCCTTTGCAAACTTTACTGCAAGCAGGAATTAAAGATATTCTTATTATAGTTGCTCCTGACCATGCAGGAGATTTTTTAAAATTATTGGGTAGTGGGAAAGAATTTGACTGTGATTTTACCTATGAAATTCAAGATGAGCCTGAGGGGTTAGCTCAGGCGTTTATTATTGGTGAGAATTTTATTGGCGATGATAACGCTACCCTGATATTAGGAGATAATTTATTTGAGGATGATTTTTCAGAAGCAATTCAAACATTTAAGTCTGGAGGTAGAGTTTTTGCCAAAAGGGTTCCTGATCCTCAAAGGTTTGGGGTAGTGGAGTTTGATCAAGATAAAAAGGTTTTGTCAATTGAAGAAAAGCCAACTCAACCCAAATCAGAATATGCAATCACTGGTTTGTATATATATGATAACTCAGTATTAGGAAGAGTTAAAACACTTAAACCTTCTGATAGGGGTGAGCTGGAGATTACAGATTTAAATAATTTATATCTAAAAGATAACCAATTGGATGTGGCTTTTGTTGAAGGAGAATGGTTTGATACAGGAACATTTGAATCAATGCATCAAGCAATTGAGTTTGCTCGCCATCGCTCTTTGGGTAAAGATGACAGTGATGAGTAAAAATTAGAATATATGCAAAAAAAAACAACTTCTACCTTGCTATTAGCTGTTTTTTTTATCCCCTTGTTTCTACTGGTAGTAAGTTTTCCTTCTTTACTACTAGCACAAGAATCAGAATCTCAATCTAGTCAAGTGATTTTGCAAAGACAACGGCTGACTGAAGAAATCCAAGATTTGGAAAAACAACTTTTGGGTCAGCTCAATCAATATCGGCAACATGAAAGGGAGTATCGAATAGCCCGAGACCAATATCAAAGCCTACAAACATTAAGTTCAATTGAGGAGGTCGTTAGTTCAACTAAAAAAGCCATGAGATCACGTAATCTTGTCTTAGATACTTATTTGAACATTTTAAGGCTGAAGTTACTTGAAACAGAAGGAGTTGAGTTGGTTCACCAAGAAAGAGCTTTGGAAATAATTGAAAAACATAGACAAGCTTTAGGGGCTTATGAACAGTTGATTGACCAATCTCAAGATAGAGAGGCAATTAACTTAATAGCAGATGAGTTTTTATCTCTTGGTGAGGAGATTAATAATAATAGTTTTTATGTCTTGAGCATTCTCTCTATTGGCAGACTGCAGTCAGTTTATGATAAAGCAGTAATTATCAATCAGAAGATATCTTCTGAAGAATCTGAAGCCGAAGAAGCCGTTCTTGAGCAATCTCAAAGAAACAGGGCAATTAATGAGGTTAATAAGCTGATTACCCAACTGCCTCCCATGTTTGAAACTGTTTGGAGCAATGCCTATATTTCAAATAGACCTAGTCGTCAGCATGAAAGCTTTTATCGTAATTTAACTAGGGAATTAGGCCCAATTCATTCTAGGTTGTCTTTGTTGGTGTCTTATTTTGAAGAACTGGAGGGTGTTAAATGAAAAATAATGATGATATCCAGACAATAAAACCACATTTACCAGATGAATTGCCTGATTGGGAAGCTGAACGATGGTGGGAAAAAAGTAAGAGCAGAATAAAAATTCCTCAGGGTTTTTTTAAAAATAAGAAAAATATTTTGTTAATAGTTGCTTTTTTTATACTTCTTTTACTGCTTTTAATAAGTCTTAGTATCAATTCTCAGCAAAGAAGTCCAGATATTTTAGAGCAACCTGAGCATACTGTAATTCAAGATCAAGAATTAACCCCTTTGCAGTCACAGATTAAAGAACTAAGGTCCCAGTTAAAAAAGGCTGATCCAGCTATTAAAGAATCACCAATTCCGGCAGTTGAAATGAATTTAAGAATTGATTAGTAATTTTAAAAACAACCATTCTCTCCCTGTTTTTCCCTGAAAATTAGTTATAATAATTTTAACTATGTATAATTTTTCAAATTTTAAAACCAAACTCAATCAAATTATTGAACATTTGCAGCAAGATATTAGCTTTTTGCGCACCTCCAAAGCAAGTACTAAAATGCTTGATCCAATCAAAGTCCATGCTTATGGAACAGTGATGGCCATTAATGAATTAGCTAATGTTAGCACTCCTGACAACAACTTGATTGTAATTGATCCTTGGGACAAAAATTTATTAGAGGATATTGAAAAAGCCATTCAAAAGTCCAGCTTAAATCTAAATCCTGTAGTTGATAAAGAAATTATTAGAATTGTTATTCCTTCTTTAACTGAAGAGAAAAGAATGGAATTAGTTAAGCAGTTACAGCAAAAAGTTGAGTCTACTCGTGCCATGATGAGGTCAGCACGCACTGAAGCCAAAGGTGAGATTGAGGATTTAGAAGGGGAAGCTGGAGTCAGTGAGGACGATATTCATCGAGACTTAGAAGAATTAGACAAGATCATGGGCCAGTTTGAGAAACAGATGGAAGATATTCAAGAGCAAAAAAAACAGGATCTTCTTTCTTTATAGTTAAGAATTTTGCAAATTGGGCTTGGTAGCTTTAAATTAAATATTTAATCTTTAATTTTATGCCAGTTTTAATTGTTATATTTATTATTTCATTTTTGATCATAATTCACGAACTTGGTCACTTTATTGCAGCTAAAAAAGCAAAGGTTAATGTAGAAGAGTTTGGTCTAGGATATCCACCCAAGTTACTAACCCTTTTTTCATGGAGGGAAACAGATTTTACTTTAAACTTAATACCTTTTGGTGGTTTTGTGAGAATGGAGGGAGAAAATATTGAAGATATTGAAGAACTTCAAGAAAAAAAGAGTATATTAAAAGAAAATAAAGCTGCTCCTTTTTATGCCAAGACTCCTAAGCAGAGAATGGTAGTCACCTTAGCAGGTGTATTTGTTAATTTAATTTTTGCGATAGTGGCTTTTTCAATTGTTTTTTCTTTTTTAGGAATACCAGTGACCTTAGAGAATCAAGCCAGAATAGGCCAGGTTGTTCCTGAGTCACCTGCAGCTGAGGCATCATTACCTGAAAATGTTAACATTGTGAAGATTGAAGTTGAGTCAGTGAGTTATCAAATTCAAAATTTTCATGATGTTCAGCAAGCAGTTCAAGAAAATTTGGGTTCACAGCTAACTATTACAGTGACTGGTGAATGTGACGGTGTTGGTTGTCTAGACGAAACCAATGATTTTCTGGTTTATGCTCGCACAGAGGTTGAAACTCCTGAAGGTCAAGGTTCATTGGGAATAATTTTTCAGGACGTAGTATTAAATTTTTATCCTTGGTATGAAATGCCCTTTAGAGGAACTTGGTATGGCTTAAAGCAAGCCATAGGTTTAGGAATTTTAATAGTTCAGGCTTTAGGCCAAATGTTGATTAGATTAGCACAAACTGGCTCTGTTTCTAGAGACGTTGCTGGACCAATCGGCATTGTTCATCAAGCCCAACAAGGAAATATAATTAGTGATGATTTTTGGATGAACTTGGGTTTTGCTGGCATGCTGTCTCTAAATTTGGCTATTATTAATTTATTACCAATCCCTGCTCTTGATGGGGGTAGGGCACTATTTATTTTGTTTGAGAAAATTTTTGGCCAAAGTAAGATGAAAAAGATTGAGATATATGCTAATTACGTGGGATTTGCTCTTTTGGTTACTTTAATTATTACAATTACTATCAGTGATATTTCTAGAATTATTAATGGTTAATCTGATTTTCAGGGCTACTAGTAATTAATTCTCTTGCAAATATCCTTAGTTCTGATTTAATATAATGATTGTAATTATTGTTGGCTAAGAGCCAACAGTTTTGCTCAAAAGATAAGCAATTAATAAAATTTTAGTTAAACAATTATAAAAATTAAATAAACTAACACCTTAAACATGCAAAAAAGATACCTGATATTAGCCTTGATTATTTATTTAGCTTCAGCTGGAGCTTCTTATGCTATTTTTTCTAGATTATCTCCTAGAGAAGAGAGAACTCAGGTAGCTGTTGTTAACGACTCTGAAGAAACTGAATTAGGTTTATTGCTGAATATTGATCCTAATGAGCCCAAAGATCAGGCGTGTCCTATAAATGGCGCCTTGTACACTCAAACTGAACGTGATGCTTGGGAACAACGTCGCCCTCTATTTGTTATGATTGAAAATTCTCCAGACTCTAGACCTCATTCCGGCTTAAGTAGAGCAGATGTGGTCTTTGAAGCAGTAGCAGAAGGGGGAGTAACCAGATATGGTGCAGTTTTTTATTGTGCAGCTCAAAGAAAGGACGTAACCATCGCCCCTGTTAGAAGTGCTAGAACTTATTTTGTGGACTGGGCATCAGGATTCAACTTTCCCTTATTTGTTAATGTTGGCGGAGCAAATCTTCCTGGTCCTACTGATGCTTTAGGGCAAATCAGGCAGTATGGATGGGAAATGCAAAATAATTTATCTCAGTTTTCAATTGGATTTCCAACTTTTGTTCGCAACAATAATCGACTTGGTAGGCCTGTAGCGACTGAACACACAATGGAAACTACTTCAGAACAATTATGGAAAGTTGCAGAAAAAAGAAACTGGACAAACACCGATCCCAAGGGGAATGAATGGATTGATGATTATCAGCCTTGGGTTTTTGGTGATAGTTCTTCAGCAGGGTCTGTTTCAACAGTGTCTTATGGCTTTTGGAGTGGTTACAACCAATATTCTGTTGACTGGGAGTATGACGCTGAAAGCAATAAGTTTTTAAGAACATTGGCAGGGAAAGAAGATATAGACTTGAACAATGATGAAAGAATAGCAGCGGCTAATGTTATAGTGCTAAAAACCACTGAAAGAGGACCGATTAACGAGCTAAAACACATGATTTATACTACTATTGGTACTGGTAAAGCTTTGATCTTCAAAAATGGCGATGTGGTAGAGGCTAATTGGTCTAAGCCAACTCGTGTCAGTCAGATTAGGTTTACAGATAATAGGGGCAATGATATTGAGTTAGCTAGAGGTTTAACTTGGATTAGTGTTGTGGGTCTTGGGAATGAAGTTGTGTATTAAAGATTCATTCAGCCTTTAATATTTAAGATAAAAAACATAACTTGCATAGCAGATGTTTTGTGGATAAAATTTGAGTACAATTCTTTTTCAAGAATAATTGGCTAATCTGATATAGACACTATTTCATATAAAAATATTTCTTAAAAGATGAATAAACTCGAAGATCTAATAGTTTCAAAAGTTAGAGTAAAAATGCTAGAGTTGTTTTTTACAAATCCTGAAGAGATGTACTATGTAAGAGAGATAACTCGTTTGATTAAAGAGGAGATAAATGCAGTTCGCCGAGAATTAGACAGAATGCTAGGGACTGGTTTGCTAAAAAGTGAAGAAAGAGGAAATCGTCTTTATTACTATTTAAATAAGCAATATTTATACTTTCAAGATTTTTTACAAATTGTAGCCAAAGGTACTGGGCTGGGAGAGGAAATAAGAAAAAAACGAAGAAAATTAGGTAAATTAGACTTTGTCATGTTTTCTGGCAAGTTTATTTCAGGTCAACAACCGGGCAGAGATGAGGTAGACATTTTAATTATAGGAGATGTTGTTTTAGCTGAATTGCAGACATTAATTAAGGCTGAGGAAAAAAAGATAAAACGTGAAGTCAACTATGCAGTTTTCTCTGGAGAGGAGTTTGAGTTTAGAAAAACTAGGCGTGATCCTTTTATTATGGATATTCTTTATGGCTCAAGGGTGATGATTGTAGGTAATGAGGTAGATTTCGTCCACAGAGAAACACCTGGCCTTACTAGTTAAATCTTCATTTTTAAAAAGATATTATGAAAAAAACGGTTGTTTTTGATATGCATCTTACCATTTATAAGTCCATTCCTGGGATAAAAAATAAATTAAACAGAGATACTCAGGCTATTGAAGCTATGCCTAGTGCGATTGAGGTATTTATGTCTTTTTATCAACAGGGATACAAGATTGTTATTATTTCTCAATCAACAATTCAACGATCTAGAGAGAGATTGGAATATCTATTATCACAGCATCAAGTAAGCTCTGAGGATAGAAAAAAAATTTTTCAATCTATCGACATTTTGTCAATGCAGTATTTTGGCAGCAAACACTCTGCTGAGGCTTGGAAAAGAGCAATGCAGTCTTATGAAAACATAAAGTATATTTTTGAAGATGGAGAGAGTAAACTTAAGGCAGCCGGAGAGGCAGCTGAATCTTTGGGTCACAAGCCAAAGCTTTACACGAGTATAGCAGAATTTTTAGAGGAATCTTAATCTTGGTCTTTGCTTTAAGGGATAAGTTAATGAGTCTAAGTTAAGCTATTTTTTTCGCCTCGGTTAAAAGGAGGTTTTTTTTGTTTAACTCTGGTTTTTCTAAGACCAGCTCCGTAAGTTGATTTAAAATTTCACCTATTTTAGGCCCTGGCTGAAGTTTCAATTCATTTATTAAATCATTGCCATCAATTGCTAAGTCTGTTACGTCAAAAGGTTGGTTGAGTTGTTCTATTATTCGTTGTTTAAGTTCCTCAAGACGCCAACTGGTTTTGCGAGCTCCACTACCCAGCCTATCTCCTTCGCGGACTGCTAATATATCATCAATATATTCAAGACCAACTCTTTTTATTAAACGTCTAATCGCAGCATCAGATTGGTGTGGTTGATAATGGAACATGTGATATCTAATCAATTTAAATAATTTTTCCCGCTGGTCTGTGGATAGTTTTAAGCGCTGGGCAATTTGATCTGCTGTGCGCGAGCTAACAATTTCATGATTATAAAAAGTAATTTCTCCGTCTTTGATTTTGGCAGTGCTGGGTTTGCCGACGTCATGAAGCAGTGTTGCTAGCCTTACTATAGGATCTTTTGAAGGGCAGTGTTTAACAGCATCAAGCTGGTGGGTCCAGACATCTGTATCATGATGTCCACCTTGTTCCACACCCAAACCTTTAGTTAATTCAGGTACGATGTACTGCAGCAGATTGGTTTCGTGAAGCATCCTAATCCCCCTATCTGGCTGGTTGGTAGTAAGAATAGCTAAAAACTCTTGGCTGATTCTTTCTTGACTTATTTTTGAAATAAGATGGGCATGGTCTTTTATAGAAGACAGAGTTAATTGTCCTATTTTAAATTCTAGCTGACAGGCTAATCTAATAGCTCTGAGCATTCTTAAGGCATCTTCTTGGAAGCGGTTATCAGGACTACCCACTGTTACTATTTGTTTTTTGGCTAAGTCTTTAAAGCCTTTGTGTTCATCAACAAGCTTATATTCGGCCGAATTTAAAGAGATTAAGCTTGGTAGAGTTTGTTTTTTTTGAAAGATAGATTCAAGATGTTTGATATTGATTGTGATGGCCATGGCATTGATAGTAAAGTCTCTACGTTCTAAGTCTTGGGCAATAGACTGTCCCCATTCAATCTGATCAGGTCGGCGAAAATCGGAGTACAATCCCTCAGAACGAAAAGTGGTTATTTCAAAAGGCGGTAGCCTTGAGTCGTCCTCCTTTTGTTTTCGCAAATAGGACTTAACTTGGCTTTTAAGAGAATGATGGATTTTGGAAGCTTGAGCTAAATCGATAATTTTGTCAGCTGGTTTTTGCTGGTCTTTGACAAACCTTGTTTTAATATTATTATTTGGTAATAAAAAACCACCACCAACCATTTGTCCTAAAAGTTGGTCGTAAGCAATTCCGACAGTTCCAAATTCATTGGTGTAGTAGCTATTACTGAAAAGTTTTTGAATTTGACTTGGAGTAGCATTAGTTGTGAAATCAAAGTCATGAACTGAAATTTGTTGATCAGTCTTATCTTTGTTTTTTTGAAGGCCTTCCATGGCCTGAATTAATAAATCGCGAACAGCACCTCCTACAATATAACCCTGAAATCCTTTTTGCTTTAAATTCCATAATATATAAAGAGCCTCAAAAGGTATTTTTAGCTTTAAGTTCATAGTTTAATTATGATTATATACTCCATCACCTTGCTTCGGGGAGCAAATCAGAATGGGGGTTTTAGGGGGATTCCCCCTAGTGGAGCTTTAAGGGTCTAATACCCCTTAAAGCGACAGGGGAGCAGGCTTTGATCTTGCAAAGCAAGACAAAATGCTGAGGGGTGAAACCCCTCAGAAATGAGCTCATATCTATTATTAATACTAATTTGCGAATTTATTATAACAGTAGAAAATTCGTCACATACAGCAGGAAGAGATGGTGATGCTTTACTAGATATTTAAAAAAAGTTTACAATGGCAGTATGCTTAATTCAAGAGAAAAGTTGCCCTTCAAAGATGCCCAAAAACCTAATCCAGCAGAGCGCGTTGCTCAATATTTACTTGAAACCAGAGAGGAATTAGATAATTTTTTAGATCGAGATAGCTGGATAAGGGCACTTGAAGCACAATTAGAGAATCAAAATCAAGGCGTGGCGGTTTTTTTTATAGACGTAGCTGGTGGTGGAAAGTTGGCTCAGAAAGGAAAGTTGATAGACACAATTAATGAATTTATCATCAAAATTAATCAATTTAGGGAAAAAGAAATACTAAAATCAACTGGGAGAAGAATCATTGATCCACAGCGCAGTGAGGTAGGTAGCGACGAGTTTTTGTTATGTTTAACAGCTGATAGTCAAAAAGAAGCTCAAGATCTAATTGAAACTTTGGTCAAAGCTCTCAATGGAGGCTATCTTGAAAATAGGGTTCATTTTGGAGCCGCCTTCGTACCTGGTGGAATTTTAGTTGCATCACCTACTGTTTTGAGGGCTGCTGACATTGCTTTAGGGAAAGCTAAGGAAGCTAATAAGCAAGCCAGCCAAGCAACGGTCAAAGGAGAGCAAGCTATCTCTTATCCTAAGCTATTTACATTTTCTCAAGAAATGACAGCCTTTAGTCAAGAGGGTGAAGAGCTTACAAGAGAGCAGCTGGAAATTAAGGCAGCCCAATATCCCTCTGAAGTTGTCAGTAATGACCCAGTAGCAGCTTTAAAGCAAGGTATGGCTAAACGAAAAAGCAATCATTTTACAGCCTTATCAATTAATGAGATGAAAAGAATTAACCAGGAAAGAGGCCAATCTGGAGGAGATTTATGTTTAGTTAACTTTGCTCAAGAAATTCTCAAGATTATTAACCATGAGCAATCTAGTGAACCTATTCAAATTTATAAAATTGGGACATTTTTTGTAATTCCCTTTAAAATTGATGAAAATTTAAAAGATAAGATTCAGACCACTCTAGGTGAAAAAAGCATTACTCCATATGGATTTGCTTTTGGGGAAGGTGAGGTTGATTTATCAAATATTTCCTCTTAGTTCACCAATTAGAGGTTCACACTGGAAAAAACCTTGTTAAACTAAACCAAGATGAACTGGAATATTCAAAACTCAAAAATTGTCACAACTAGAAAAAAATTACTTGAACATCTGGTTAAAAATAGGGGCATTCAGGACATTAAGCAGTTTCTCACCCCTATCTCTCCATTGAAAATTTCTTCAATTGATTTAGAGATTAATCAAAAGCAATTAAAAAAAGCTGTGCAAAGGATTAAGACAGCTATAAAGAGTCAAGAAAAAGTTTTGATTTATGGTGACTATGACGCTGATGGGATTAGCGCCACCAGCCTAGTGTGGCTAGCTCTCAATCATTTAGGACTCAAAACCCAACCTTTTATACCCGATAGAATGAGGCATGGTTATGGAATGTCAAAGAAAGCTCTTCAAGAAATAATTCAGGACTTTAATCCTAAGTTGATAATCACTGTTGATAATGGAATTGTGGCTCACAAAGAATTGCAGTGGTTAAAAGATAAAGAAATTGATGTTATTGTGACTGATCATCATCAACCCTCTGAGCAAGAGTTACCAGCTTATGCTTTAGTACACTCAACTCAAATTAGTGGAGCTGCGGTTGCTTGGATGTTAATTAGGGAGCTTGATCCAAAATTTGCCAATAATTTGATTGATTTAGTTGCTATTTCAACTATTGCTGACCAAATGCCTCTATTAAAAGCAAATCGAAGTTTTACTAAGCATGGACTTGAGCTATTAAAAGAAAATAAACGGCCAGGGTTAGTTGCTTTATGTCAAACAGCTAAAATTAAACCTGAGCTGATTTCTGCTGGCACAGTTGGATTCATGATCGCTCCCAGGATTAATGCTGCAGGCAGAATCGCCCACGGGCTTACGGCTGCTAGATTATTGTGCACACAAAGTCTGTCAACAGCCCTAGATTTGGCTGAGCAATTAGAGCAATTAAATCAAGATAGACAAGATCTTACTCTTTTACAATTTAAAACCGCTCTTAAACAGGCTCAAAGCCAAAATAAACAAAAGATTCTTATTGTCCACAGTGACCAATTTCATGAAGGTGTGATTGGATTAATCTCAGGTAAAATAACTGAAAAATTTTATAAACCAAGCATAGCTATTGCTACGGAAGGCGATGTAGTTAAAGCTTCAGCAAGATCAATAAAAGGCGTTAATATTACAGATTTGATTAGAGAAATTAAGCAGGACTTGCTGAGTGTTGGGGGTCATGAACTGGCGGCAGGTTTTAGCGCTCATAAGAAAAAATTACCTGTAATTATTAAAAAATTGCAAAAAATAGGCCTACAGACAATTGATGATGAACTATTAAGACCTCAGCTAAACATAGATGCTGTGGTGGACAAACAGCTTTTAAGTTTTAAAACTCATGATCTGCTTCAGAGTCTTGAGCCGTTTGGAATCGGCAATCGCAAGCCTATATTGGCTGTTAAAAACTGCTTTGTCGTTCAAGCTAGCTCAATGGGACAAGACAATCAGCATTTAAAATTAATGATTCGTTGTGATAAACAGGACTATAAAACAATTCAGGCGATAGGCTGGAGTATGGGGAGCTTAGTTAAAGAGTTAGTGCAAAAAAAAATTGACTTGGCTTTTAATTTAGAAATAAACCAGTGGAACGGAAAAAAATCACTGCAGTTAAAAATTAAAGATATTATTTTAAATAACTAGATTTCATTATTCAAAATATTGTAAAACTGAATCTTCTAAACTTTCGTAAGATACAGCTCCAGCAATAAATTCATATTTGCCATCACTACTCATTAGTATCAAAGCCGGTGTCCCGGCAACCCCGACTTTACGAGCTCCTTCTAGCTGCTCTTCAATTAATTGGGCAATTTCTGGAGTATCTGTGCAATCTTCAATAAGAGTTTTATCAATACCTAGGTTGCTAATGATTTCATAGTAACCCTCAATATTGTCAATCCCACTCTCGCTGTTAGCTGCTTCATAGATTTGAGAAATATATTTCCAATATAAGTCGTTGCTGTTCTTTTGAGCGATGCACTCTCCAATTTTAGCCGCACTTCCTGAAAGAGAGTTAATTCCGCCTAGTAAATAATTTCTGTACACCCAGGCGATTTGGTCAGGATAGGTATCCACTAATTGTTGTATAGTAGGGTGTACTCTGGCACAAAATGGGCAATTAAAGTCAGAGTATTCAAAAATCGTCACAGTCGGATTAGAGGCTCCTTTAGTGTGGTCATCTTCACTCACTGGGGGAACATTGTCAGGTTTTTCTCTAGGTTGCTCAATCTGTTCACCTGCGATTTCTTCTTGAGCTGGTAAGTTAGTCAAGCTTGACCTATTTTCTTTCCAAATGGAGCCAAAAGCAAAACCAAAAAGAAAGGCTGATATAATAATTAAAATTACGGCAAAATTGTTGTTAAAAAAAATAATTGCTTTGTTGATTGTTTGAGTTTTGTTTATGTTTTGCATATTTGCAGTTTTTTACAGTTATTAAAATATTTTTAATTATAAAAGCTAATTAGTGGATTGATTAATCAAACTAATTTATATCGCAAATATTGGTTATAATCAATCATTTTATAAATACAAATTAGTGCTGTAATTTTTTTTAATTATTTTTATGTATAAGCGCAATTGGTCAGTATATGAAAAGAATTGTTTGCTAAAGCATGGATTTAGCCTTTCAAACCTACAACGATTTGGTGATAAGCCAGTAGAGTATATTACGGGCAGCGCTCAGTTTATGGGCTATGACTTTGCGGTTAGTCCAGATGTTTTGATTCCTCGCCTTGAATCAGAAGGGATTGTTAGTCTGGCAATATCTTTTTTAGGCTTCAGAAAAAATAGTAAAGAGACTGATTTTGTGATAGCTGATGTGGGCACTGGATCAGGTTGTATTGGCATATCAACTTTTTTAAAGGCAACTGTTGATCTAGGATTAAATTCAAAAATACTCATGAGTGATATTAGTCAAAAAGCGATAAAGATCGCTGAAAAAAATTTAAGAAGCCTTGTTATAGTAAAAGATTGTCAAAATTTTAGTTTATTTAGGTCAGATTTGTTGGCCGAATATTCTTGTCGCAAACTTGATTTAATCTTGGCCAATCTTCCTTACGTCCCTAGTGCATTATTAGAAAAAACAGACAAAAGTGTTGTAGACCACGAGCCAACAATAGCTTTAGATGGCGGAGAAGACGGTCTTTTTTTAATTAGAAAACTGATTAATCAGTCTAGAAACTTTTTAAGTACTAGGGGGTTAATTGTTTTAGAGGTTGATCAAAGAGCAATAATTACTGCTAAAAGTTTGGGCTTAGAGAAAAGTGGGCTTAATTTTTTAGTTATTAAAGATCAATTTAAAAGACAAAGATATGTTTTGTTAGGAAATTACCTAGATGATGAATTTAAAGAGTTTGCTTCCGTTATTAATAGTAATTACAATCAAGGTTATGACCAATAAAATTTCTTACTATTTTAAAAAATTTATTAAATTCTTATTTAGTGTTTGGACAAATACTGCTCTTTTTATAGGCTCTGCTATCTTGGGATTAACAATATTAACTGTTATTTTAATTCAAACTTTAGCTAAAACCGATAGTTTTGAGACACATTCTCGCATACTTTATCAGGGAGACGCTCAAGAAATAGCTTATGTACGTCTTGCTGGAGAGATCGCATACAGTACTGACGATAGTTTGCTTGGTTTTAAACCGTTTGTAATCAATCCGATAAGGGTTAGGCAACTTTTTAGCTATCTTGCACAAAGCAATAGAGTTGAAGCTATTGTATTAGATGTTAATAGCCCTGGAGGATCGGTAGCAGCTAGTGAGGAAGTTTATCAACAGGTAAAGTCATTGAGCTTAGCAAAACCCGTATTTGTATATTTTGGAGATATTGCTACTTCTGGAGCCTACTATATTTCTCTTCCTGCTGAAAAAATTACTGCCTCTATTCCTACTATCACTGGTTCAATAGGCGTGGTGGCTTTTGATCCAGATCTATCAGGATTATATGACAAACTGGGGATTGATATTCAAACATACCAATCTGGACCATATAAAGACATTGGCTCTATCAACAGAGCAGCAACTTTGACTGAAAGAGAGATTTTTGAAAGTATAATTGAAGATTCCTATCAACTATTTATAGATAGAGTCGAGGAAAATCGCCCTTTAGATCGTGACATCATTTTAACTATTGCTGATGGCAGAATATACTCTGGAAAACAGGCTTTAGAAAATGGACTGATTGACAGCTTGGGCACTATTGATTCAGTTTTTGATGATGCTAGATTATCTGTATTGGTGGATGACCCAAGCATTAAAGAGTATTTTCTTACTGGCTCAAGATTTGGAAGTTTTTTAGGAGTACAGAATCTAAACTTACTTCCTTCATCTATTTTTGAAACTCCACTACAAACAAGACTAGGGTTATATTACCTTTGGACGAGATGAGAATGAGTTAGTTTGCCGACACGTGCCCGGCACTTTGTTTAACCTGTCTTACTCTTCTTTTCTATCATCTTTTGTTTCTTGTTCTTCCCCCTCTTCTTCATCTGTCTCCTCATCTTTTCTTACTATTCTCATTAAAGCTTCAGCTGTTCTCCTATTGATGTCTTTATTTAAGTAGGACGGTCTGATATTTTCAGTTTTTAAACTCATATGTTCTGATAAATAGTTTTTAATGGGTAAATTATATCTTTTGATAATTTTCAAAACAATAGGGTTAGTTTGCGGTAATTATGCAGAAATATTTTTTGATCCCGGGCCAGGATTCGAACCTGGAATAACTGTTTCAGAGACAATTGTGATGCCATTTCACTACCCGGGAATTATTAAAAGATTACTTAATTTATTGTTTCCAGAGCAGATAATTATAACAGATTTAAGTTATTTTTAAGAAATATTATTTATAATTTTGTCATTATGCAACTTACCAAAAGAATATTGATTTTAGAAGATGACTATTTGCTGTCAAGGTCCCTTAGGTCTTTATTAACGAAAAGATTTTTAGTGGACGTTGACTGGACTGATTCTCTTGAAAAATCTATTCAAATGATTGATCAAAAAAGATTTGATCTTTTGATTGTTGATTGGTTGTTAAAAGAAAAAGCTACGGGGATAGATTTAGTAGATTATGCTCATTCTTGTCATTATCAAATTAAAACCTTAATGTTAACTTGTAAAAGCGAGATCAAGCACAGAATTAAAGCCTATCGAGCCGGGGCAGATGCTTATTTAACCAAACCTTTCAATACTACAGAATTGTCGATAAAAGTTAGTCAGTTACTTAATTTGTATAAACTTAGCGACAATAAAACAATTCAAATTGAAAATATAACGCTATATCCAAGCTCAGGGCAGATGTTGATTAATCAAAAGACTGTTTTTTTAAGACCTAAGGAGACACAGATTTTAGAAGTACTAATGACAAATGAAGCTAGAGTCTTAAGTAAAGAGAAACTGTTGAACATAGTTTGGTCAGATTATGCAAAACAGCCTGGCTTAAACACTGTCGAGGTTTATGTGCGCCGATTAAGACAAAAATTAGGTCCTTATTCATCGTGGCTGCAAAACAAGCGCGGTTTTGGCTACTGTTTTAATAAAGGAAAAGAACAAGAAACCGTCGTACCCCTCAGTGGTTGAGACTCAATAGTAAAAATTCCTTGAAAGTGATTTTTAATTACCTCTTGAGTGAACCTTAGGCCATTCCCTTGGCTATTAATATTTTTGATATTAACTAACTTTTTACCACTGTCTTTTAGTTTTAAGAACCCCCTTCCCGCATCTGTGACCTTGATTTCTAATAATTTAGCTGTTTTGTTAGCAAAAAGCATTACCAGTTTATTTGGCGCATGAGTTTTATAAGACTGAAATGCATTATTAAGTAAGCAAATAATCGCTTCTTGAAAATACAGTTTATTGCCCCTTAATTGTTCTGATCCGTTTAGTTGTAAAAAGGGAACAATAACCCCTTTCTCTCTAGGATTTTTGCAAATTTCAATAACTTCTCTCAAAGAGTGATGAACATTGAATTTACAAAACTTTTTTCTGTCATTGAATTTATCGCACTGTTGGGTAATTTCCCTTAAATAGTTAATAGAAAGTAGAGATCTTTTTAGATAAAGATTACTATTATTTTTAAGTTTACTGAGATTGGGATCTTGTGATAGTAATTCTAAGTTTACTAATAAGTTAGTGATTGGGGTTGATAGTGAATGCTTTAGAATTTTTAAACTAGAAAAGAAGTTTTGTGATTGCGATAAAGATATAGAAGACTGAATTAGCATAATAGCAATTTATCAGCCTTTTCTTAAAAATAACTTAACTTTTTTTGATTAAAAAAGTAATATCCCAAACTTGGTGACAGGGGGCACTAAAGGGTCGACATGCTTCTAAAGTTAGTTCCGCTTGAGAAAGATCAATCTTAAGACGATGAGAGTTACCTACCAACAATATTTGATCATATTCCTGAGCCATTGTCTTATAAGAAGAATCAATGCGAGAAATGGGTTGACCAATACCTATAACAAAAAGATTGGTCACATCTTCACGATGCAGGTACATTAACAGTCCATCTGGCAGTGTGCCAAAATAACCTTCGCTTAAAACCAGGACATTTTTGTCCTGGGATTTTTTTTGAATCAAATCTACAGTTTCTTTAATACCAAATCCTGCTGACCATTCAGTTAAGTACTGTTCTCTATCAGCTGGGACAAAAGGAGTTTGCTCGATGTTTGATACGAGAGGATAGATAAAATTTAGCGACTGCCATAAGCTAATAGTAATCATTATTAATGTTAGTGTTTTCAATAAAACGTTTTTATTTATTAGAACCTTAATTCCAAAGAGTGCGGCTAAAGTGATAAAAATACTTACAGGGAATAGATATCTTGGGTAGATTACTCTGCCCAAAAGGAATATTGGTAGGGCAAAAAAAATCCAACCTAGATTTAAGACAATGACCTTTCTTCTTTCTTTAGAAAAAATACCAATTAAGGAGAAAATCAAAATTGGCCAAGTTAAGTAATGCCAAAAATACGATAGATAATTAGGCCAGCTGGGAATGGTAACTTGCCATTTTTGGTCAAACACGATTTCTTGCCAAGAGAATAAAAAATCGTTTCCTCTTGAGAAAAGCTGACCAAAAGCAGGGTGCAACTTTAGTGACAGAAATAAAACTAAGCCAACTGCAATAACGCCTATAATTTGATTCATGACTTTAATTATTTGCTTTAAGCTAGATTTTTGTGGATGCTTCTGAGGAAAAATAAAAGCCAATATTAAAAGTGAAGGTACAAATAAAAGTGCTGGGATTTTGGTTAAAATAGCTAATCCTAAAAAAAATCCGGCTAATGTAATCGTAAAAAAGAGAGCTGTATTTTTGGTTGAATTTGCTTGATTTAGTTTAATTAGCTTTAAGACTTGTAGTACAGATAGGCTTAAAAATAGTGTAAGAAGTCCATCCATGATTGCTAGCTGGTGATGGAAAAACCAGAAAGGTGAAAGTGCAGTAAACAACATACACAGCCATTGATATTTTTTTTCTAAATTTAATTCTTTAGCAATAGATTTCATTACAAATAACTGCACTAGTCCGGTGATCACAGAGACAATTCGGCCTGCAAAAAGAGGGTCAGTAAAAATAAATTGGAAAGGCACTAATAACCAGACGAAAATTGGGGTTTTACCATCATTAAGTGCAAAAAAAAGATATTGTTGCCAGTCATCGATAATAAGCTGGGCCCAGCGAATATAAATTGATTCGTCAGCAAAAACTGGCAGGTTTGTCAGGGAAATTAAATGCAGTGTTAAGTAAATGGCTACAATTAACCAAATAACTAGTTTTTCTTTTTTCACTTTTAATAAAGTTTTGATCATGCTTTTATTTTAAATTTATCTTTAGCAAAAGTCATTAAAGTATAGATTCCAGCCAGAAATGGTGCTGACCATGTGATAATTTTTTGTTGAGTCAATACTTGAGAACTATATTCATTAGTAATTAACCAAGGAACGTAGCGCAGCAAGCTAGTTAGGCTGAAGGCTATTAATGCCTGTCTCCAGTATTTATTTTTAATTAAAGGCAGCCATATTAGGGACCATGTTAAATACCAAGGGTGAAACTGTTGAGATCGGGCTGTAAACAAGGGCAAAAACATTAAAAGTGAGGCCAGTAATGGCAGGTGAGCTAATAGTTTTTCAATAAATTGAGACAAGATTGACTTTTTAAAAAGTTGCATCAAATCCAACATTAAAAGGAAATATATTGGTAATAAGGCTAAGGTTGCAAACTTAATTGAGATAGAAAAAATAAAAGCTAGGATTCCTGCACAGCTATAAAGAAACTTTTTTTTGTTATTAAATTTTTTTGCCCACAGTAATAGTGCCATTCCAGCAACAGCAGGAAATATCATCCATAAGTCGTTATGAGAGTTGCTAATTATTTCAATTAAGATAAGAGGGTTAATAAAAACTAGACTCCAGTGAAATAAAGTTATGTTGCTTTTAAATAACAGTTGATAAGTTTTACTCACAGTGATGCTAGTTAATATCAGGCTTATAAGACTCAGTAGTCTAAAATTTAGCCAGGTGATAATAAATTTTCTAAAACCCATGATATAGGGTAAAAGAGATAGTCCTGTCCAGCCATAGCCATAAGGCGCTGGAGTGTGGACATTATGCATAAATCTAATCCAGGTATCATGAGGGAACTCAATAGCTGTTCTAATATGAGGATTTGCTTGATAGAGCCAAACCATGCGACTGTTGAAAATATAGTTAAAGACATCAAAAGATAGAGCATTGTTACTGATAAGTAAAGGAGCTGACAAAAAAAGAATGAGAATGACCTGTTGTTTAAATGAAATTGCAGCTTTTTCTTTTTTTAAAGAAGTTATTATCAGAGCATAGCAAATTAAAATTAGAGTTATTAAAACTGTATAGGTTTGGGCCAACAGCACTCTGTTGTTGAAAAATGTTTGCCACATCCAGAATTGAAAGCTCTCAAACCAGCTGGTGTTAATTAAGATGAGATTGGGCGCAGTTAGAGAGAAGCTAAAAATAGAATAAATTATTAACAAGCATAAATATGCTACTAACCAAACCCTGGCTTGTTTTGAGAATCCAGAAAAAATCATTTAATCAATCCTGATTTTTTGTAAGAGAATATCGTTGTTGTATTTCAGCAATCCTAATTTTAATTATATCTTTGAACATACGCCAGCTGTCTTTAATCGGATTGACTCGATCTGTATGATAGTGCTTCCATAGGATTGGCACCTCTTTGGTTTTGAAACCGTATTTATTAGCGAGAAATAGTAACTCAACATCAAAAGCGCCGGTAAAGGCATCCTTTTGTACCTGATCTCCACTGTAAACGTGCAACATAGGAAACAGTATTTCTGTGGCGTGTTGAGAAAAAAGCTTAAACCCGCACTGCGTGTCTTTAATTCCGGGAACAGCCAACAGCTGCACGATGAGGTTAAAAACTCTTCCCATTAAGTGGCGGTGAAATGGTTCTTTATCTCTAATAGCTCCTGATATTTCCCTAGAACCAATAATTACATCATAATTCTTGTTATATGCCAAAAGTTTTTCTACTTCTTTGAGTGGAGTTGATTGGTCAAAGTCTGTAAAAAGCCTCCATTGACCTGTGGCAGCCAGCACACCCTGACTTACTGTTGGCCCTTTACCACGATGGGGATTTGCAATTACCTTAACTTGTTGGTGTTGTTGGGCAAATTTTTCAAACTCAGTTAGAGTTCCATCAGTTGACCCATCATCAGACAATATTAATTCCCATAAATAATTTTGCTGCTTTAAGTAGTTGACTACTTCTTTGAGAATGGGTCGCTTTAAGTTGTTTTTTTCGTTATAAGCTGGAACTATAACTGACAAATAAGGTTGGCTTGGCATAGATTTATTCTATAGAAAAGTAACGATTGTAGCAAAATTAACTAATTAGGATGTTTTCTTAAAAAATATACGTCTGGCTTATCGCAGTTACCATAGAATTCGTTGATTGATTTTTCTGGGAAGACAACAATTTCATAAATTGGTAAAGCAGTGACGTCTTTTGCCTTTTTTTCTTCATCAATGATCACCAATGTATCTGGCGTTTCGCCTTTGTCTCTGATAATAGGTGGCTTATCTGTAGTAGATAAGAAATATCGATAACTTTGACCATATAAATCTTTGGTACCGGACAATAATACAATTTCATATTTTTCTTGATCATCTAATGACCTATATATTTGTTCAGTTACTTGTTTGGTTCTTTGATACATATAGTTGGGTTCTAATGGCCACCTTTGATAGTTGTTGACCAAAAACCACCCGAGAAAAGCAAGTATGGGAAAAATAAAAATTTTTTTATTCAACTTAAGTAAGAAATCTAGCACAAGAGCATAAACTAAAAATATTACGGGGTAAAGGTAGGCTATATAGTGATTATAAACTGGCTCACGATAAACAGCTGTCCCAATGATTCCCAGTATAAGAAAAGTTGTGACAATGAAAAAGGTTGTTTGTTGAAATTTATTGAGAGGTTTGATGTTTTTTTTCTGCAAATAAAATCTGACAATTAACATTGTAATAATGGAGAACAAAAGTAATTGCTCATAGTGACCGATTCTATTAAAGGGGATTCTTACCAAGATGTGGTTAGCTCTTGTTTGTGAATAACTCACTAGACTGGAAATATTCTCTGTTAATCCAGTAGCCCTTTTATCAGAAAAAACAGCCTCTTTAGTAAACATATCTTTGAAAGCAGAGCTTATTAAACCCTTGTGTCTGATGTCAAATAAAATTTGGGGCACTAGTGTCAGCAAAAATACCAGACAGCTAATGATAATAATTTTAATTGTTTGAAAAACAAGTTCTTTTTTTTGAGAGCTGGAGTTTTGCCTAAGCTTTATAATCAACTGATATAGCCAGAGAAAGCCAGCAGTAATTCCTGTTAAAAGAGTCATGTAGTGCAATTGAATAATTAGGCTAAAAAGAAAAGTAACAACGATCCAATTTTTAGGATTTTTAAAAGCTTTCCAGCTGAAGTAAATCATTAAGAGTGAAAACAAAGGAGCTAGATTAGGGTTCCAGCTAAAGCGTGAGATGTCAATGGCTTCTGCAGAAAAAGCCAGCAAAAAACTGGCAAGCAGACCAACCATTGGAGAATACATTTTTTTTCCAAATATATACATTAAGAAGACTGTGATGGTACTAAAAATTGCTACTGCGTAAACTGGTCCTAGAGGACTGGGGTAACTAATCCACAAAAAAGGTAGCATGAAATAATAATAAAAGGGACCTAAATACATATTCCCCACACTGGTAACGGGCCCGATGAACACTGGGTTTAATTCTTTAAAAATACGAGATACAATTATGGCGTCTCTACCCTGATCACCCAGAAACATCACGGTTTCGGGTATACGGTAGATCCTTAAAAACCCCGCTATTAAGGTAATAAGCACAGCAAGCCACCAATGCCAAGGTTGCTTTCTTAAATAAAGATAAAGTTTTTGAGAAATATTTTTAAGTTTGATAACCGGCATATAAAAAAATTAACAAATTATTTCTTTTTTTTCCAAATAATAACGCTATAGGCAAAGAAATTCCAAAACATACCAATAATAATACCTGTGGCAGAGAAAACTGGTCCTGTGTCTAATAAATAATTGATAATTGGTAAAACCATTACTTCGCGAATACCGATGAATGTTTCGCCCAAAAAAGCAACTATCAACTGAATAATGATAGATCCAGCTGAAGTAAGATTAAATTGAATGAACTTCAGTGGAATTTTTTTTGTTTTGAGTTTGCGGTCTGAAAAGGTCCAAAAGTTATTAAGAGAGAAGTTGAGAATGATGGCAGTTTCAATAGCAAAAAAGTTAGCTAATTGATAACTAAACAAAAGCCTGTAAAGCTCTAATGACACCAGTTGTAAGACAGCAGCAATTGAACCAACTACTAAAAATTTAAAAACGCGAGTTTCTGTGAATTCAATCAGTCTTGTTTTTGTCAGAAAAGCGAGGCTATTAATAATATACTCTGGGCCTATTTTGCTTTTACCAATTGTGCGATCTTGAAAATGAAAAGGGACTTCAGCGATTTTGATCTGTTTTTTAACCGCCTTATATAAAAAACCAATTTGAAACGTATAGCCTGAGAAGCGTTGCCCTCGCATTTCGCTATTAATCTTTTGATACGTTTCATTAGTAATAGCCCTGAAGCCCGTTGTCCAATCAGAAAGGGAAAAGTTAGTTAAGATAATTTTAATTACCAAATTTCCCACTCTACTTAAAAATTTTCTGTGCCATCCCCAATTTGCAGGAATACTGCCCCCTGGTATATAGCGAGAGCCTATGACTAAACCATAACCTTGTTCAATTTTTTTCAAAAACTCAGGAATTTTTTTAGGATTGTGTGACAAGTCAGCGTCAAACTCGAATACAACATCGCTTTCTAATTTATTAAATGCATAATCCATTCCTTTTAAGTATGCTGCTCCCAGGCCAGCTTTGGTTTTGTTGAGTACCAGATGTAAATTTTTGTATTTTTTTTGTAGCTCTTGCACTTTTAAGTAAGTTTTATCTGGGGAAGTGTCATCTACTACGAGAATGCTCATTTGCCAATTTTTAATTGTCAAAAACACCTCTTGCAACTGACTAACAGTTTTATCAATATTGCCTAACTCGTTATAAGTGGGAATAATTACACAAGCTTTTTTCATAAGTTGGAGTTTCTCTTACTTTCTTTTTCCAGTTCTTCTTTAACCATTAGCTCTACTAACTCTTCAAAAGAAACAGTTGGTTTCCAGCCTAGTTCCTCCATAGCTTTGGCAGGGTTTCCTTTTAGCTGATCAACTTCTGCAGGTCTGTCATATAACTTGTTGTGTTTGTGAACTGACTTCCAATCGTCAATTCCTGCTGCTTTGCAAGATAATTGTAAAAACTCTTTTACAGAATGGGTTTCTCCAGTCGCAATTACATAATCCTGAGGCTTGTCCTGTTGCAGCATAAGCCACATGGCCTCAACATAATCTTTGGCGTAACCCCAGTCGCGTTTTGCATCTAAATTACCTAATTCTACGTTTTTTTGTTTTCCAAGCTTGACTCTGGCTACGCCATTAGCAATTTTACGAGTGACAAACTCTAAACCCCTGCGAGGTGATTCGTGATTAAACAAAATACCACTCACAGCAAATAAATCATAAGACTCGCGATAGTTAACTGTAATCCAATGACCGTAAACTTTAGCAACTCCATATGGTGATCGAGGATAAAATGGAGTACTCTCATCTTGGGGAGTTTCTCTAACTTTGCCAAACATTTCGCTTGAGCTAGCTTGATAAAATTTAGCTTTGGGAGCAGCAACATTCATGGCTTCCAATACTCTAATAACACCAAGTGCAGTAACTTCTCCAGTTAATACTGGTTGTTCCCATGAGGCCTGAACAAAAGACTGGGCTGCTAGATTATAAATTTCGTCAGGTTGGATATCTTTAATGGCGTTGGTTAAAGAGTGTTGATCTATTAAATCTCCAGAGATCAATTTTAAATTTTTGTTGTGGATTATTTGGGAAATTCTAGCAAAATTTTGAGTACTAGTTCTGCGGGTTAAGCCATAAACTTGGTAACCCTTTTCAAGCAAAAACTCTGCTAAGTAAGATCCGTCTTGACCTGTTATGCCTGTGATAAAAGCTTTTTTCATAATATAAGAATTTAATTGTTATATTTTTATAAAGTAATTAATTATAGTTGTTTTTGATAATAAGATAGCGTTCTTTTAAGAGTCTCTTCAATATTTGTTGTAGGACTCCAGCCTAATTGTTTGATTTTATCAATATTGGCGACTACTTGCGGTACCTCAGTGGGCCTATGTCTTGTTGGGTCTAATTGTACTTCAATTGAGGAGTTAGAGTAACCAATCAAAGTATCCAGGATAAATTGAATTGTATAACCCCTACCAGAACCGACATTGTAAACTTCTCCCGACTTTCCTGTATTCATTAAGGTAATATAGGCTTGAACTGTGTCTTTAACATCAGTGAAATCTCTGATAGCTTCTAAATTACCGACTTTTATGCTCTTTTGTTTACCTTGCTTAATTTTAGCTATTTGGGTAGCAAAATCAGGCACCGCAAAGCCAGGAGCCTGTCTTTCTCCGATGTGATTAAAAGAGCGGGTGCGAATAATATCCAGTCCCTCTTGTTTGAAAAAACTGTAGGCTAACATATCTTGGGTTACTTTTGAAACCCCGTAAGGACTTACAGGACCCAAAGGGTCTGTCTCAGATATTGGAGTATTTTGGGGCTGATATTCTAGAGCGCTGCCAATAGTTAAAATTCTAGCTTGAGTGGAGGCTTCTTTGGCTGCTATCAAAACGCTGAGCTGAATTTGAGTATTAATGTCTAAAACTTGTTTGAGTTTATCAAAACTATTACCAACAGCAGACATGGCAGCTAAATGAAAAATTTGATCAGGCTTCAGGGCTGAGAGTAGTTTTTTAGTTTTATTAAAATCAGTCAAATCAAGAGCATGCAAGTTGTCTTTGGGTAGTATGGTGGAAACAAACCCAGTGTCTTTGCCATAGCTGGTAACATGTATTTTTTTATAACCAGTTTCAAGTAGGGCCTCAACTAAATGAGATCCTGCAAAACCAGTTCCGCCTGTTATTAGAATTGTGGGTTGGTTTGACATTGTAAATTGGTTAAAGTTTTAATTTTATATTAGTTGGTAATTTTTTCTGGCAAGCCTATCCCTTGATAAATATAGCCGGCCTTAATTAATTTTTTGGAATTAAATTGATTGCGAGTATCAAGAAAATATTGCTTTTTATTAAGTTTTGTTTGGTTAAAGTTAAACTTAATAATTTCGGGCCACTCAATCAGAATCATTATGATATCAGCATTTTTTACAACTTGCTTAATAGTAGGCACTTGCCGATATTGTTGATTCTTATTCTCAGGCTGCCAACGAGCCTTGGGGTCATAAGTTTTTACTTTGGCTCCTTTTTTAAGTAATGTTGGAATAATTTTTAGTGCAGGCGCTTCTCTAGTATCGTTTGTATGAGGTTTAAAAGATAACCCCAAAATAGCAACAGTTTTTCCTTCCCAGCCATTCACTAGTGTTTCATATTTTTTTAGCAGTCGTGGAATTCTCTCTTCGTTTAATTGATTGATTAATCGTACTAAGTTTTTAGCCTCTCCTACTTTTTTGGCAAAGGCACCCAATTCCTTAACATCTTTAGGAAAGCAGGAACCACCGTAGCCAAGTCCTGGATACCAATAATGATCTCCGATGCGCTGATCGTAGCCAATACCCCGAATAACATCATTAATGTTGGCATTGTTGTGCTCACACAGATCAGCTATTTGATTAATAAATGTAATTCGAGTCGCAAGATAAGCATTGGCTGAATACTTGATCATTTGGGCAGACTCTGGTGTGGTTTTAACTATAGGGGCTTCATAGGACTTAAAAAATTTCCCTAAAGTTTCTAATACTATTTTATTGTCTGCCCCTATTACAATTCTGTCTGGGTGCAGAGTGTCGTTAACTGCAGTTCCTTCTTTAAGAAATTCTGGAAGAGCCGCTAAATAAAAGGTTTTATCTGTCTTGTTTTTAATAATGGGCTTAATTGTTGAAAAAATTCCTGGAGGAACTGTGGATTTAATGGCTACTATTGCTTTATCCTTAAGGTAAGGGGCTAAATCTTGGCATGATTTTTTGACATAAGTTAAATCAATTGCTCCTGATTTTTTAGAGGGAGTGCCTACAGCAACAATAATTAATTCGGCTGAGGAAATTGCTTTTTTATAACTGCTGGTAAAAGTGAGCCTCCCTGCTTTTTGTTGCTTAATCAAAAGTTGTTCAAGCTTTGGTTCATAAAATGGGACCTGACCCTTTTTTAAAGATTTAATTTTTTTTGGATCAATATCTAAGCCTATAACGCTGTGGCCCTTACTGGCATAAACAGCAGCTGAAACAGTGCCAACAAAGCCTGTTCCAATTATTGTAATATTCATATTTTATTTGTTTTTGGATTTAAGAAATAATAGTTAGATTTTATGGCATAGAGTTTTAAGAGTCTAGAGTTATGCAATGTAAGAATATCATTGATCTGGATTTTTAGTTAATTGAAAAGTAAAATAAAGAAACTTGTAATGTATTATTTACCATGGTCGATATGCCAAATGAAAGTTTTTTAGCGTCCTTATTAACAAAGGAAGCTGATATCAAAAAGTTAGAGGAGATAGGGCTAAACACCACCTCAGCTCAAGGTGAGGTTAGAAGACAGATTAGACAGTGTTTGAATGGTGGGGATATTGTAAAAGGAGAAACAGTCACAAAATCAGGCGAGGAGGACTGATAAATTTCAATGCTTATTAATATTTTAACTTTATTTCCAAATTATTTTGACAAAACCCTTCATAGCTCCATGCTCCAAAAGGCTCAAGAGTCTAATAAGGTAAAATTTAAAATCGTAAATACCAGAAATTTTGCTCAAGATAAGCACCAAATTACAGACGAGGCTCCCTATGGTGGGGGAGCAGGCATGATTATGAAGGTAGAGCCTATAGATTTTGCATTAAAGTCATTGAATGTCAAAAAGGGTCAGTCAAATAAAAAAATTATTTTAACTTCTGCAAAGGGTAGAGTTTTCACTCAATCAATGGCTGACAAATTTTCAAAACTAAGTGAGTTAACTATTATTTGTGGGCATTATCAGGGCGTTGACGAGAGAGTCGCCAAATATTTAGTAGATGAAGAAGTCAGAATTGGAGATTATGTTTTAACTGGTGGTGAGCCAGCAGTATTAGTTATTTCTGATGCGGTTGTTAGGTTGATTCCTGGGGTTTTGGGCAATATGGATAGCCTTAAACAAGAATCACATTCCAAGCCTGGATTAATGGGTTATCCTCAATACACCAGACCAGAGTTATACAAGGACTGGGAAGTGCCTAAAGTTTTACTCTCAGGAGATCATAAAAAAATTCAGCAATGGCGCAAGAATCACTTATCAAAGTAATAGTTTTTACTTAAATTTTGATTTGAGCAATTGCTTCTTCAACAGTTTTGAGTTTAAAGGGTAATATTTTTGTTAATTTTTTATTACTTAGTGCTGTGTTTTTTTGATAAGGACGATTCACGCTTTTT